>CANIIN010000272.1 GCA_947467405.1 Betaproteobacteria bacterium
TAGCGTGGCCCAAAATCCTTCGCGCTCTGTAATCCCCATGAGCACCCTCCTCCTCTTCAAACTGCTGCTCGTCCCCACGCTCATCGCCGGCATCACGCTGGCCGGGCGGCGCTGGGGGCCGGCGGTGGCCGGATGGCTGTCGGCCTTTCCGGTGGTGGCCGGGCCGATCCTGTTCTTCATTGCCATGGAGCAAGGCGCGCCGTTCGCGGCGGACGCGGCCGTGGGCACGCTGTCGGCGCTGCTGGCCATCGTGGCGTTCGGGCTCGGCTATGCGTGGGCGGCGACGCGCTTCAATTGGGCGGGCAGCCTGATGGCGGCCTTTGCAGCCTATTGGGTCGGTGTAACCGTGGTGGCGACGCTGGCGCCGGGTCTGGCGTGGTCGGTGGCGATCGCGGCCGTCACGCTGGCCATCGCGCCGCGACTCTTCCCGTCGCGCCAGCGCTGCCACCGTCAACCGGCCAGCACGTCAACGACCTGCTGTTTCGCATGGTCGCCGCAGCCCTGCTGGTGTTCGGCGTCACGCATTTTTCGTCCAGCTTGGGCGCGCAGCTGAGCGGCGTGTTCGCGCTGTTCCCGGTGATGAGTTCGGTGCTGGTGGCGTTCTCGCATCGCAACTCGGGCGCGCCGTTCGCCATTCACCTGCTGCGCGGCATGGTGCTGGGCTTCATGTCGTTCGCCATTTTCTGCACCGTGCTGGCAGTGGCGCTGCCGGTCTTCGGGACGGCCGTTGCATTCGGCCTCGCCGTGGCGGCTGCGGTGATCGCGCAGGCGTTCACGCGACTGACCTTGCAGCGGCCGGCGGCGGCGCGGGGCTGATCACCTCGCACAAGCTTGCCCCCACCCCGGCCCTCACCCGCACATCCGCTCGAACAATCGGTGCAAGGGAGGGAGAACCGCGCGGGGGAAGGATATTTCCCGGCCGGAAAAACACCCGAAATCCGTCTGGTGGAATAGCTTCCATAATGCCACGCCCGGGTTTAGTATCGCTCCCCATCCGTTGCAGCGGCGCCTTCGACGATGTGCCGCTGCCTGTTTGACCATCCGAGCCGGCATTGGCGGTTCACCGTCGTTTCAACCCGATGTAACAAAGAGAGAGAGAACAGAAACATGAGATCACCAAACGTAATGTTAGGTTTAGCGTCGGCAGCCGTGCTGTCGATGGCACTGGGTTCGGGCGTTGTGCTCGCGCAGGCCTCCAAGGCCCCTGCCGCCGCCCCCGCACCCCGCGGCACCCCCATCAAGATCGGCGTCCTCACGCCGCGCAGCGGCGCGCTGGGTGAAGTCGGCCGCCACAACACCATCGGTATCGGCCTGGCGATGAAGGAAATCAACGCGCTGGGCGGCATCATGGGCCGGCCCGTCGAGATCATCGAAGCCGACGACCAGAGCGATCCGACGCAGGCCGTCAACGAAGCACGCCGCCTGATCAGCCGCGAGAAAGTGGACGTGATCTACGGCCCGGCCGGCAGCCAGACCGGCCTCGCCGTGCTGCCCGTCATGACCGAAGCCAAGATTGCCAACGTCACCGTGGTCGGCTCCACCGCCTTCACCGTGCAGGCCGGGCCGTACGCCTTCAGCCTGAACCCCAGCGCCGAGACGCAGGGCGTCGCACTGGTGGACTTTGCCGTCGACCAGATGAAAGCCAAGTCGATCGGCATCATCCATGACGGCGGCGGACAGGCCAAAGCTGCCGCTGAAGCCATGGTGGCGCAGGTCGCCAAGCGCGGCGTCACGCTCGCCGGACGCGAGGAATACGCAAACGGCGCCACCGACATGACACCCCAGGTGCTCAACCTGCGCCGCGCCCGCCCCGACCACCTCATCCTGTTCGCGCAGGTCGGCCAGGACACCGGCCACGTCATGCGCAACCTGAACGAGATCGGCTGGGACATCAAGGTGTCGGGGAGCCTCGGCACCCTGTCGGGCGTAAAGACCGTGCTGCAGATCGCCGGTCCCGACGCCTACAAGAACCTGAGCGGCACCAATTTGAAGCCGTTCAGCTATTGCGCCAACGACCCGGTGGGCACGTCGCCCTACACCAAGTTCATCGAGCGGCTGAAGGAATTCGCGGGCAACGACTTCGCCAAGCTGTCGCCGAACCTGGTGATCTACTCGTATGACGCGCTGTACCTGCTGAAGGCCGCCATCGAAGGCGCCAAGACCACCGCCGGCCCGGCCATCGCCACCTGGATCGAAGCCAACGCCAACAAGCACGTCGGCATCGAAGGCCAGTTCAGCGCCAGCAAGACCAGCCACTTCCTGTTCGGCCAGGAGAACATGTCCATCATCATCAACGGCGACAAGCCGCGCTCGGATGGACTGCAGCGCCGTTACGGCTGCTGAGGTTCACAGCAGCGCTGGTTCACGGCGCTAACTGAAGCTTGAAAGAACGGCCCGGCTTGCCCGGGCCGTTTGCATTTCCGTGAAGGGATATGCTTGAAGATTGGCTCCGGAAGCCGATCTTCAAAGGATGGATTCGACTCGACGCAGTGAAACGCCCCTGCCCCCACCTCGGCCCTCCCCCGCACCGGCGGTGCAAGGGAGGGAGTGAACTGCAGGGCATGGCGACTACATCTGCCGCACCTTCTTCCAGAACACCGCCACCAGCAGCGTGAACACACCGGCGACGATGGCGCCGGTGGCCAGCGCATCGCGCGCGCCGAGCGCCACGGTGGCAAATCCGAGGTAGGCACCGCCCAGCGAATTGGCGCTGACCGCGCTGATGTAGAGCACGCTCATGACGCGGCCGCGCACCTCGTCGGGCGCGAGTTCCGAGAATGAGGTCGAGCGCACCGTCATGCTCATCGAGTCCAGCAGCCCCAGCAGCGCCACCATCACCACCGCGAACGGCAACCAGGTCGCTTGCGAGAAGGCAAACAGCACGATGGCATGCCCCAGCGTCACGGCGAGGATCACCACGCCCTTCTTCCTGATGTTGCCCAGCAGCAGGATGCCCACGAAGCCCAGCATGGCGCCGAAGGCCGGCGCGGCCATCAAGAGCCCGAGGCCCGAAGCGCCCACCTGCAGCACATCGTGCGCGAACACCGGCATCATGGCCGGATAGAAACCCAGCGTCATGGTCACGGTGTCCAGCAGCACCAGCGCCAGCAGCGCCGGCGTCTTCAACGTGAAGCGCAGGCCATCGAAGATGAAGGCCCACGACAGGCGCGGTTTGGTGACGGTCTTCTCCGGCCGCACGTGCAGCATCGACAGCATGATGAAGGCCGGCAGCAGCAGGAAGGCATCCGCGGCATAGACGAAGCCCGCGCCCAGCGTGTCGATGGCCACGCCGCCCAACAGCGGCCCGATCATCATCGCCGCCTGCCCGGTGGTCGAGCGCAGCGCCATGGCGTTCATCAGGTGCGTGGGCGGCACTAGGTTGGAGATCATGGCCTGCTGAGTGGGGTTGGTGGTGCTGTCCAGCAGCGCGCAGAGAAAGGTGACGGTGTAGATGTGCCACACCTGGATATCGCCCGACACCGTGAGGCCGGCCAGCAGCAACGCCAGCAGCGCCTCGAGGGTCACCACGATCTGCAATAGCCGCCGCCGGTCGAACAGGTCGGCGAGACTGCCGCCGAGGAATCCCATCAACAGCGCCGGGATGCCCTGGAACAGGAAGGTCAGGCCCAACAGGCGCGCATCGCCCGTGAGCTGGTACACCTGAAAGGCGTTACCGATATTGCGCATGCCGCTACCCAGCTGGATGAGCGGCTGCGTGAAAAAAAGCAGGCGGAAATCGCGATAGCCCAGCGACGCCAGAGGTTTGATGGTTGCTATTTTTCTTCTCCGCGGGGTTGCTTCAAGAAGCTTGAGCAGCCCATTTTTATGGTCGGTCCGTTCGCAGGACCGCCGCCAACCGTTGAAGGCGAGGCATGATGATACGGGGTCGGCGCGGGGGGCGCTTTGGCCCCCGCCCAGTCCCTGCCATCGCCCAGGGCGAGAAAGCCTATTTTTCCTTCCGTCACCCCCGCGAAGGCGGGGGTCCAGTCAGTCAACGAACTGGATTCCCGCCTTCGCGGGAATGACAAATCCCCCCTCACGAATTGAGGCCAAATCGAAATTAGGACTGCCGCCGTGGACACCAATACGGCATTGCCGTAGCATCAGAGCGCAATGAGAAAGGCGATCGACAATGCGCAAGAAGACTGACGAGCAACTGGTGAAGTGGGAGAAGTCGCGCGATGTCGGGCAGGAAATCCTGCAGGGCATCAAGGACATCAAGGCCGGCAAGGTCGATCGGCGCTACACCCGGGAATCCTTTCCCATCGTGCGGGCGCGCGAGAAGTCCGGCCTGTCGCAACTGCAGTTCTCCGCATTGCTCGGTGTGTCGGTACGCACGCTACAGGACTGGGAACAAGGCCGCCGTGAACCCAACGCAGCGGCAAAGACCCTGATCAAGGTCGCGGAGTTGCATCCGACCGTATTGCGCAGGATCGCAGCCTGAGGGGCTGCAGGCCCATTGCATTCACAACCGATACAAGCACCGCCCCAGTGACTATCGACCGAAACAAGGCCCTCGCCGCCGCCGTGGACTGCGGACTGCCGCTGGACGCGCTGGTGCAGCGCGACCTGCCGGCATTCGAGCAGGCCACGCAGCTGGAGATTGCTGAAACCGCACCCGACGGCCGCGAGCATCTGCTGACGCCGGCCGCGGCCGACGCGTGGCGCCGTCTGAAGGCTGCGGCGACCGCGGATGGCATCGACCTGTTCATCGCTTCGGCGTTTCGCAGCGTGGAGCGGCAGGCCGAGATCATCCGCCGCAA
>CANIIN010000273.1 GCA_947467405.1 Betaproteobacteria bacterium
ACCGGTTGGGAGGACAGCTCTCCGGCGGCCAGCAGCAGATGTTGGCGGTGGCGCGAGCCATTGCGGCGCGGCCGCGCCTGCTGCTGCTGGATGAGCCGGCCGAAGGCCTGGCGCCGGTGATCGTCGAGCAGCTCGCGCGCGACGTGAAGGCGGTGTGCGAGGCGGACAACGTGGCCTTGTTGTTGTCGGAACAGAACGTCTGGTTCGCCAAGCAGTGCACCGACTATGTTTACGTCATCGGCACCGGGCATATCGTCTTTGCCGGCGACTGGAAAGACTTCGATCGCAACAGCGAGATGGTGCACAAGCACCTCGCGCTCTGAATTTCCGCCGGATGGCGGCGCCGCTGCAGGGCGCCGCGGGAAGATTCATGCAACGCACGTTCCGTGCGCCAGCATCAACCGGTTCACGCACATTTACCATTACAGGAGCAATATCATGAACGCACCCTTGAAGGGCAAGATTGCCGTGGTGACCGGGTCGGGCAACGGCATCGGCCGGGCCTGTGCGATGCGCTTTGCCCAGGAGGGCGCGGATGTCGCCATCCTCGACATCGAGCAGGATGCGCTGAACGAGGTGGCGGACTCGCTGAAGCAGTTCGGCAACCGCGTGCTGCCCATCCATCTCGATCTCACCCAGCGCCCTTTGGTGGTCGATGCCTTCGCGAAAATACGCCGTGACCTCGGCGACGTCGACATCCTGCACAACAACGTCGGCCAGACGGCGCGCCAGCGCATCACCGATTTCTGCTCTTCCGAGCCGGAGGTGTGGGACTTCGTGATCGGCGTGTCGCTCATGCCCACCATCATGTGCTCACGGCAAGTCGCGCCGATCATGCGCGATCGCAAGAAGGGCAAGATTGTCAGCACGGCGTCCGACTCGCCCCTCATCGGCGACGTCAACATTGCGGATTACTCGGCGGCCAAGGCCGGCGTGATGGGTTTCACGAGGTCCCTGGCGCGCGAGATGGCGCCGTTCAACGTCAATGTCAACTGCGTCTGTCCGGGGCCGACGCGCACCCGCATGGTGGATCTGCTGCCCAAGGCGCAGGCCGACAGTTCCGTCGCCGGCGTTCTCATGGGACGCTGGGGCGAGCCATCCGAAATCGCCAATGCGGTTTACTTCCTGGCATCGGACCAGAGCGATTTCATCACCGGCCAGGCGCTGGTGGTCAACGGCGGGCGGGTGTTCTACTGACCGGTCGACCAGGACCTGAATACCGAAAGAAAATTCCATTCAATCCAGAAGTCAGCAGGAGATTCCGTGCATTCATTCCTCCGCCTCACCCTCGGTGACGTCATCCGTCAGAACGCGCATTGGTACCCCAACGTCAACGCCTTTGTTTATGGTGATGAGAAACTCACCCATCGCCAGTATCTGCAGCGCAGCCTGAAACTGGCCAGCGCCTGGTACAAACTCGGCGCGCGACGCCAGGACCGTATCTCGATACTGGCCCAGAACCGCTTGGAGTTCCTCGAAGTCTACGGCGCCGGCGAGCTGACGGGATTCATCACGGCCACCGTCAACTGGCGGCTGGCCGGGCCGGAAATGCTCTACATATTGAACGACTCGACGCCGCGCATCCTGGTCTTCGAGGATATCTATGCCGATGTCGTCGCCAGCCTGCGCCCGCAATTGAAGAGCGTGGAATGCTTCGTCTGCATCGGCAACAAGCCTGCCGGCATGGATTGGGCTTTGTCCTATGAAGACGTGCTCGCGAGCGGCGATGAAGCGGGTGCTCCCCTCGTGGCGCAGGAAGAGGACATCGCCTACATCATCTATACCAGCGGCACGACCGGCCGTCCGAAAGGCTGCATGCTGGGTCAGCGCGAGTACCGGCTGGCGGCGCAGTATCTGGCGCCGGCACAAAAGGCCACGCCCTATGATCGCTGCCTGTTGATGATGCCGTTTTTCCATATTGGCGCAAAAGCCATCCAGAATGCCCAGCATTCGGTCGGGGGCACGGTCTACATCCAGCGCGGCTTCGATGCCGAAGCCATCCTGCGCAGCATCTCGGATGACAAGATCACCTGCATACACATGGCGCCGGTGATGGTGCAGATGCTGCTTGAATCGCCGGCGCTGGCCACGGCCGACCTGCGCAGCCTGCATTCCATCTGTTACGCGGCGGCTCCCATGCCCTCCACCGTGCTGAGGAAGGGCCTCGAGCTGATCGGCGGCAACGTGTTCATGCAGAGTTACGGCCAGACCGAAGGGATCGGCACCACGCTGCTGCACGACGAGCACCGGCCGGACGGCACCGAGCACGAGAAGCGCTGGCTGCAGTCGGTGGGGCGCCCGTACCAGAACGTGCTGCTGCGCATCGTCGACGAGGAGGACAACGAGGTTCCCGTGGGAACGCCGGGGGAGATCACCATCAAGTCCACCGCCATTTTCCGCGGTTACTGGAACAACAACGCGGCGACCATCGAGACGCTGCGCGGCGGCTGGCTGCATACCGGCGACATCGGCAAGGTGGACGAAGAGGGATTCCTCTATCTCGTCGATCGCAAGAAGGACATGATCATCTCCGGCGGCGAGAACATCTATTCGCGTGAAGTCGAGGAGGCGGTGATCCAGCACGACGCGGTGTCCGAGTGCGCCGTCATCGGCATTGCGGACGAGAAGTGGGGCGAGGCGGTGTGCGCCATCGTGCTGCTCAAGCCCGGCCGAAAAGCCACGGCCGACGAGTTGATCAAGCATACCGTCACGCAGATCGCCAGTTACAAGAAGCCCAAGAAGATCATTTTCGTCGATGACATTCCGAAGCTCGCCAGCGGCAAGGTCAACAAGGTTGACTTGCGCAAGTTGCACGGCGACGGTTGATCCATGGGCTTGCGGCTCGACAACGGTCGCTGGACGGGAGGCCGCTTGTCGGTGCGGCGTGAGTCGCACTACGCTGATCGCGTAGTCGATTGTATCAAGGACCGGCCGCGCAGCCTGCACGGCCTCCTGGCCGCGGCGGTGGCGCGCAATGCGTCCGGCGAAGCACTGGTCGATGGCGGCCTGCGCTACAGCTGGCAGGACCTGCATGATCTGGCCGGGCGGCTGGCCACCGGATTGGCCCATCGCGGCGTGCGGCGCGGCGACCGCGTCATCCTGTTCATCGGCAATCGCAGTGACTTCATTCTGGCGCTGTTCGCCATCACCCGGTTGGGCGCCGTTTTCGTGCCGGTGAGCACGCGCGCCGCGAAGCCTGAACTCGCCTACATGGCCAACAACTGCGGCGCCGTCGGCATCATCTTCGACGCCGACCTGGCTGACCGCGTGCCGGACGTCAAGGATGTGCCGACGCTGAAGTTGCGCATGGCGACGACGGCGTCCAGCGGCGCCGAGGTGCTCGAGGCGGTTGTTGCGGAGGGGCCCGTCGCCGCAGTGGTTGATGTCGACGAGGAAGACACCGCTGTCATCCTGTATACCTCGGGCACCACCGGCAATCCCAAGGGGGCGATGCAGACGCACCTGAATCTGGTGCATGGCGCCATGGTGTACGTGCATTGCCTGGACATGACCGAACGCGACCGTTCCATCGTGTGCGTGCCAATGAGCCACACCACCGGACTCACGGCGCTGATCGGCACCATGACCTGCTGCGCCGGCACCATGATCATCATGCCGGCCTTCAATGCGCGCGAATTCCTCGACCTGGCCGAGCGCGAACGCATGACCCACACGGTGATCGTGCCGGCCATGTACAACCTGTGCCTGCTGCAGGCGGACTTCGAATCCCGCGATCTGTCGGCGTGGCGGGTCGGCGCCTTCGGTGGCGCACCCATGCCCGCCGCCACCATCAGCCGACTGGCGGAAAAGCTGCCCGGGCTCGGTTTGATGAACGTGTACGGCGCCACGGAAACGGCGGCAGGCGTGACGGTCATGCCCGCTGTCGACACAGCGGCCCATCGCGATTCCGTGGGGCGCATCGTGCCGTGCGCCGATATCCGCATCATGGACGCCGATGGCCGTGAAGTGCCTGCCGGCGAAACCGGTGAACTGTGGATTGCCGGGCCGACCGTGGTGAAGGGCTACTGGAACAACCCGGCCGCCACCGCGGAGAACTTCACCGGCGGCTACTGGCACTCCGGCGACCTGGGTTCGATCGATGTGCACGGTTTCGTGCGCGTGTTCGACCGCAAGAAAGACATGATCAACCGCGGCGGCTACAAGATCTACACGGCTGAAGTGGAGAACGCCCTGAGCGAACACCGCGGTGTGGTGGAGAGCGCCGTGGTCGGCAAGCCCTGTCCGGTGCTCGGCGAACGGGTGCATGCGTTTGTCACGCTGCGCGAGGCGGCGGTCACTGCCGACGCATTGAAGGCCTTCTGCGCGGAGCGCTTGTCGGATTACAAGGTGCCGGAAACGTTTACCTTGCTGGAGGCGCCATTACCCAGGAATGCCAACGGGAAGGTCATGAAGAGGCAGCTTCGCGACGGGCTGGATGCTTGAAGATGTCCGTGGATAGGGCGTCTACAAGCACTTTCTCTCGGTTCCGCCGCCTTGGCATTCTTCTCATCGTTGATGCAGGCGAAAGAACATGGCGTCCACGAAGTAAGGCGGATTCGATAACCGGCGTCCTAAGGAAGCGCTCATCAAGTCCTGAAAATGAAAACACCCGAACAAGCTTCCCTCTGACGTGGGGGATATACAAGGGGGCTTGCCCCCTTGTTCAGTGAATACCTAAATTGTTCGTTCTGGAACGAATCAAGCATTAATATTCCAACTACCAGTTTGCTGACTCACAAAAGGAGAAGATAAATGGGCAAC
>CANIIN010000274.1 GCA_947467405.1 Betaproteobacteria bacterium
CACGCCGTCGATTACTGTGCCGCCTAGCTGCTTGCGGCTGGCGACGATGGTGAGGATGTCGCCCCAGACCGTGGCGTCCATGCGCCCCTGATTGTCCAGGGCCATCACGGTGCCCGCGGGCAGGTCGTCGATGTATTCGCCCACCGTGCCGCCGCGCGTGCCGCAGGGCACATAGCGGATCGTGAAGGCCGGGCCGGCGGCGCGAAACGTCGGGTCCAGCGGCTTGATGCCCAGGCACTGCCCGGGGATGCCAAGCTTGTCCAGCGCATCGGACACCGTGGTGGTGTCCATGCGAGAGAGGATGGCGTGGGCGGCGGCGGTGTTGCTCATTCAGCTTCCCTTCAACATGCTTTCGTACTGGTGGCTCATCACCACGCTGACCGGTTCGCCGTTGCGCACACGCGCCAGCATCTGCTGCTCACGCGCCGCCAGACCTTCCGCCGTGGTGAGCACCTCCTCGAAGCGTGCGGCGGGCACGAAGACCACCCCACTGCTGTCGGCCAGCACCCAGTCGCCAGGGTAGACACGGATGCCGCGCACCACGATCGGCGCCTGGCAGGCGATCTCCATCACGCGCCCGCGTGCGGTGGCCGGTACTGCGCCAACGCCGAAGACGGGGAAGCCGAATTCAATGGCCTCGTCGATGTCGCGGCACATGCCATCGACCACCACGCCCTCGATGCCGCGCCTCTTGGCGGCGAAGGACAGGATGCCGCCCCAGCCGGCGGCCTGCTGGTGCGCATGGTGCTCGACCACGATCACGTCGCCGGGCCCGCCCTGCTCGATGGCTGCCGTGCACAGGTGGCGCGCGGCGACACCGCCTTCGGCGGGGCCCAGGGTGACGGTGATCACGCGGCCGGCCACGCGGGCCGGGCTGGCCAGGCGACCGATGCCGAAGGCCACACCGCGGATGCCCAGGCGGTCCATCGCATCGGACAGCACACAGGTGTCGATCTTCACCAGGCGCGGTTGCAGGGCGCCGGTGGCTTCGGGGGTCAGTGCTGCACTCATTTGTAGTTCTTGAAGCGGGTGTACAGGCGGGCGCAGTTGCACTCGAAGATGTTTTCACGGTCCTTGTCGCTGAGCATCTCCATGGCCTCGAGCACCGGCTTGAGGTCATCGAACGCACGGCCTGTGCGCGGGTCAATGGCGCTGCCGGTACCCGGGTTCTCGGTGGCGGACGGCACACGATCGGGACCAACCACCTTGAACAGGAGTTCAAGCGCGTCCTTGTCGTAGGTGGTGGTGTCGAAGTTCAACTGCTTGAGCTGCTCGTCAAAGAAGGCCTCCTTCTTGTGAATCGACCAGGCCCGGAAACGTCCCATATGGTAGGGGATGGCGCCACCGCCGTGCGGCATGATGAGCTTGAGCGTGGGGAAGCGTTTGAACACTTCCGAAGACAGCAACGAGGTGATCGCGATGCTCTCCTCGTTGATGAACTTCAGCGTATAGGAAAGGCGCGGCTCGCAGCTACCGGCAGAGTGCACCAAGGCCGGAATATCGAGCTCGCACATTTTCTCGTACAGCGGGTACCAGAACGGGTCGCCCATGCCCGGTGGCGGCGCGGCATCGCCCTCGGTTGGATCCGGGTTAAGCAGACAGCCGATGAAGCCCTGCTCCTTGACGCGGAACTCCAGCTCTTCCAAACAGTTGGCCGGTGAGGTGTCGCGGTACTGCGGCAGCCCGGCCACCGCGCGAAAGCGCGTGGGGAACATCTCAACCGTCCGGTGCACCAGGTCGTTCATGTAGCGCGTCCACAGCGCGGTAACCCTGGCCGGCTTGACCGAATGCATCTGCATATAGGGCCGGGGTGACAGGAACTGGATGTCCGTGCCCACCTTGTCCATGATGTCGATGATTGATTGGCCCGCCTTGCGCACCGATTCATCGGGCAGCACCGGCGGGAAGGTGGGGTTGGCGCGGCTGGCTACCAGCTCGGCCATGTATTTGTAGCCCTCGGGCGGTACCACCACGTGGGCGTGGGAGTCGATGATCATTGGCATAGGTGAGCGCTTTCGTCAGGGTTAGTGGAATCAGGTAATTACGGCGACGGCTTCAAGCTGCAGTAGCATGCCGCTGGAAAGGTCGTACATCAGGGTATGCCGCGCCGGCCTGTCATGGGGATCCGGGAAGCGCTGCAACCACTGCTCGTTGACGAAGGCGCGTGCGGAATCGTCTTTGATGAAGACGGTCAGGCGAACCAGGTGATCCAGCGTGGCACCGCCAGCGTGTAGCAGGCTGTCCAGGTTCTGGAAGGCGAATTTTGCCTGCGCGGCCACATCGGCAGGCAGGGTGTTGGTGGCCGGGTCCCTGCCCATGATCCCGGAGGAATAGATGACATCGCCGACACGCGCGCCCATGGGAATGGGAACATTGCCGTGCGTGATGCCGGGCACGTCGAGGCTGCGGCCTTTGCGTTCGCTCATGTGTGCCTCCTGATAAGCGAGGGTTTTAAAGAAATCAACATGGCACATCTCCGGCTTCGGCAAGGCGAGTTTCCGAGCCTTTGCGCGCCGACTCTAGGATCGCAAGACAAACCTTCAGAGTTCCACGAGCAAACTTACCGCTGTGGGTCGGCTTCGCCCCCCTCCTTATTGCCTGCCGGAGTTCGTCCAGCACTTCGGCGCGTCCAGGCACACCTGAACTGGTAGGAACCGGGACTTCTTTGACGCCGTCTCGCCCATAGACAAGAATGCCATCAACCGAGGGTCGAAGGTCGGCCTTTTCACAGCTCACTACGATGGTCCCAAAGTGAGGTTGATGCCAGCGCGCTCCATCTGCCGCGGCATATTGCAACTCACCTCCATAACCATAACGTTGGGCACGCGCAGCCGCTTCGGCACCGTCCCCCAATGCCTCCAACGCTCTGCGGGTACTGCCCTGCCGTCGCTCAACTTTCGGCTGGCCGAGTTCACCAACCCAGCCATTGAACTCGTCGCTGTCGAAACGGTCGTAACCGCTGTAGACCAGGCTCGCGCAGCCGCCATCCGAAAAGGTCAGGAAGGCCATGCACATCCCCTCTGTCGGTCTGGCAGGATCAAGAATTGCCGTGGACGCGCGCACGCTGACCACTTCGCTACCGTTCAACAGTCGGGCCGTGTCAACTTGGTGGGGAAGCTGATTGAACACGATGCCTCCGCCTCGCGCTGTATCGAGTTCCTCGGGGCGGCGTGGTCGATAAAGAAAGTCCGTGTAATTCCACATCGCGATCATTGCAACGCGGCCGACGCTTCCACTGTCAATGATCTGACGCATGCCTTTGATGGCAGGATTGAAACTATGGGTGTGGCCGACGATCAGTACGGTGCTATTGCGCTCACACGCGGCGATCATCTCGTCACAGTCGGCAAGCGTCAGCGCCATCGGCTTCTCTACGAGTACGTGTTTGCCATGTCCCGCGGCCATAAGCACGTGCTCACGATGCATCTGGTGCGGCGTGGCAACAAATACGACCTCGATATCGGGATGGACAACAAGCTCCTCGGCGCTGGACACAACTACACATAAATGATCGCGCGTGAGCCGCTCTCGCAGATCTGGATTGGGGTCGGCAGCTCCCGCAAGCACGAAATCCGGATGAGCCAGTATTGCAGGGACCATTGCTGACCCGGCAATGCCCAATCCGATGATGCCAATGCGTAGGGGCTGGAATGAGGCTGCGTGGACCATCGACTTAAGGAATGAAACGACCAAACACCATGCTCATCCAGCCAGATAGCCACCATCAACGTACAGTTCGACTCCCGTGATGTAGGAGGCCTCATCGGACGCGAGGAACAGGACCGGCTTGACGACGTCAGCTGCAACGCCCGTGCGGCCCAGCGGTACGCGTTCCATGAACTTCGCCCGCACGGCAGGGTCCTTCACGTTGCCCGATGTGCGCATTGGCTCCATCAGTCCCGGGTGAACCGAGCAGCACCGTATTCCGTCGCGCCCGAACTGTACCGCGGTGGACTTGCTCAGGATGTGGACTGCTGCCTTGGAGGCGTTATAGCCAAAATGCACATTACTCTGACCACGGATGGCCGAGATCGAAGACATGTTGATGATTACGCCACCACCTCTTGCACGCAACACCGGAACCAGGCAATGCGTACCAAGAAACGCGCTATCGGAATTCACGCTCATCAGGCGGTGCCAGGCATCCACATCGAGGACTTCGCTGAATGCGGTGCCACTGATTCCTGCGTTGTTGATGAGAATATCAACCCCGTTGCACGTGGCCAGGGCGAATTGCACTGCGGCGTGCCATTCTGGCAGCGAGGATACGTCGAGCTTGACGAAGTGCGCTTTGCCCCCCGACGTCTCGATTTCCCGTACGGTAGCCACACCCTCCTCCTCCAGCATATCGCCTACGATAACCTCAGCGCCTTCTGTTGCGAAGGCAAGCGCGATCGCACGGCCGATGCCAGACGCCGCACCGGTCACAAATGCCACTTTGTCTTTGAATCGCACCCCGTTGTCCCCTATCGAATGTTTGGAGTCGGCCATCAAGGGCCTCTGCCTTAACGATCGGCCAGCAAGCTACTCACCCTTGGCTCAGCCCTTCCCAAGACTCGCCCTGTGGGACCCGCAGTGCGATCGGTCGGACAGCACGGTAGTCGATTTTCGAATGGTCAGCCAATTCGGGCATCTCGCCATTGATGAACTGTTGCACCGACTTGAGCAGACACCTGCGAACTTGAACTATTGCACCATCGCCAGCGCCAAGAAATTCAATGGTCCGGTCCACTATCGGCCCCATGCTCGTGAGCACCAC
>CANIIN010000275.1 GCA_947467405.1 Betaproteobacteria bacterium
AGATCGCCGCCGAACAGTTCCGGCGCCGCCACGATGCTGTGCGCGCGGATGTTCTTGCGGCCCCAGGCGCGTGCCGTCGATTTCACCAGCGTGCGCTGGCCTTCGCAGGCTGCGGCACAGGCGGCGAACTGCTTCTGCCCGACGAGGCCCGCCGTGGGCAGCACCACGATGATCACGCCGCCCCGGTTCTTGAGATGGCCGTGCGCCGCCTGCAGCAGATTGATGGTGGCGCGCAGCGGCGACTCGCAGCGCGCGTCCCATTCGCCGTCGCTCATGGTCGCGATCGGGCCTGACTGCAGCATGGCCGGCGCGATGTAGGCGTGGATGATGGCATCGATGGCGCCGTGTTCGTCCGCCAGCGCCGACAGCGCGGCGTCCGCCAGCGATCGAGACGCGAGTGCGCCGGCCGGCACACGGCCGATCGAGCGCGCGTCAGTCGCGAGGGCGGCGTGGATCGCCGCGCCCACCGGGCCTTCGCTTCCCGTGATGGCAATGCTCATGAGTCTCCTCCGTGGTGACGCGATGCCGTCGCCTTGTCCCGGTAACGTGCATCGTCTGCAATTCAGCCTGTTGCAGGTCTCGTGAGGAGCATAACCGAAGCGGCAGATTGCCTTCGTCGCGCATTGCACGGTCCAAACGGCGATGCCTGTAGATCAAGCATTGGCGAGCTTCTCCGGGCCCTCTCCCCGGAGCGCGACGGTGCCGTCGTCAGGCTTTCGCCTCGCGCACCGTGGCCCGCGTGCGCACGAACCACGCGCCGCCAAAAGTGGCCGCCGCCACCAGCGCCATCACTGGCGCGATGCCGATCAAACCGCTCAGGCCGCCGGCCGCCACTTGTGCCACACCGACGGTGCCGCTCATCGCGACGGCGCGCACGCCGGCGACTTCGCCCTGCCGGCCGGCGGGCGATGCAGTGAAGATCAGCGACGACAGGATCGGCACCGCCACGCCGTGGCACAGGCCCACGCCCGCCGCCAGCACCATCAGCATGGCGGGCGACGAGAACCACGAGAACAGGCCGATCGACGTGGCCGCCACGCAGAACATCAGCGCCAGCAGCGCGCCTTCGCCCATGCGCCGCAGCAGGATGGGCATCAGCGAGCGCATGGTGAAATTGGCCGCGAACGCACTGGACATGATCACCCCGACCATCGAGGCGCTGACGCCGACACGCGTGCCGTGCAGCGGCACGAACAGGTAGAACACCTCCAGGCAGGCGCTGATCAGCACGTTGGAGAAGATCAGTGCGCGCAGTTGCGGACTGCGCAGGTTCTCCAGCAACTTGCCCGACGACGGTTTGCCGCTGCCTTGCCCGCCGGGCATGAGGTGTTGTGCCAGCGCCATGATCATGATCGACAGCGCCGGCAGCGCCGCCAGCATCAGGAAGGTGGCGCGATGGCCGATCTGGTCGATGCCGACGCCGGCCATCATCGGCCCCAGCGCCATGCCGGCCGAATTGCCGAGGAAGATCCAGCTGATGTTGCGCGTGCGCACCTCCACGCTGCCGATCAGCGCGCCGGCGTTGGTCAGCGCCAGCGCCGACATCATGAAGGCCGCACCCACCAGCGCCGACGAGACCCCCAGCGCCCACACGTTGAACCAGAGGAAGGGCAGCAGCAATCCGCCCAGCATCGCGAAGCCCGCGCCGAACAGCGGACGCCGGAGGCCGAAGCGGTCCACCAGGCGTCCTGCCGACAGTCCCAGGAAAATCGGCAGCAGCGAGAACATGCCCACCAGCGCACCGATGACGAGGGTCGAATCGGTGAGCTTCAGCGCCGTGAGCGAGACCGCCACGCGGCTGCCCATCATGGCCGAGTAGGCCAGCAGCGACAGCACGATCATCATCGCCAGCTTCATGCGTGCGCCCCGCCTTGCGCCCGGCTGTGGCGTGAGGTGACGCCAATCGTGACGCCAATCGTGACGCCAATCGTGACGCGAATGACGGCGCGCATCATGCTTCGCGCACGTTGCGCTTCATGAACCAGGCCGCGCCGAAGGTAATCGCCGCCACCGTCCACATCACCGGTCCGATGCCGACCAGGCTGCTGAAGGCGCCCACGGCCAGTTGTGTGCTGCCGATGGACGTGTAGTTCAGCACCGAACGCGCGCCCGCCACTTCACCCTGGCGGCCCGGCGGCGAGGCGGTGAAGGCCATCGACATGAGGATGGGCATGGTGATGCCGTGGCACATGCCCACGCCGGCGGCCAGCAGCATGAGCGGCGCCGCCGACGAGAAGAATCCCACCGGTGCCATCGACACGCCGGCGATGATGAACATCGCCACCACCAGATTCACTTCGTTGTACAGGCGCAGCAGCATGGGCATGAAGGAGCGGATGGCGAAGTTGGCCACGAACGCGCAGGAGATGATCATGCCGATGGTCGTGGCCGAGAGGCCCACCGCGGTGCCGTGCAGCGGCACCACGAAGTAGAACGCCTCCATGCAGGCGCCGATCATCACATGCGGAATGACCAGCGAGCGCAGACGCGGTTCCGTCATGCAGGCCATCAGGTTGCCGGCCGGTGGCTTGTTGCTGCCGCGTCCGCCCGGTATCAGGTGTTGCCAGGCAAGCAGCATGACCAGCGACACCGCCGGCAGCGCCGTGAGCAACAGGAAGGTGCCGCGGTGGCCGATATGATCGATGCCCACGCCGGCCAGCATCGGCCCGACCGCCATGCCGGCCGAATTGCCGAGGAATATCCAGGCCAGGTTGCGCGTGCGGTGCTCGGGCGTGCCGATCAGCGCGCCGGCATTGGTCAGGGCCGTCGCACCGGCCATGAAGGCGATGCCCTGCGCGGCGGCAGCGATGCACAGCGCCCACACGCTCGGCCACACAAACGGCAGCAGCATGCCGATCAGCGCTACGATCACCGTCCCGACAATCGGGCGCGCGCTGCCGAAGCGGTCCAGCAGTCGGCCGGCCGGGATGCCCAGAAAGATCGGCAGCACCGAATAGAGCCCCACCACCATGCTGGTGATGAGGTTGGAGTCGGTGAGATGCAGCGTGGTGAGCGACACCGCCACGCGACTGCCCACACCCGTCGCGAAAACGAGCATCGACAGGAAGATCATGAAGGCGAGTTGCATGCGCTGAAGTCGATCCTGTTGCTTTGAGTGAAATCGGGGAAGCCGAATAGTAGCCGGTTGGCGCATCAGGCCGAACGGGACATGCCCAAAGCCCATCGCCATGCCCCGCTATAATCCGTGCTTTCGAGGACGGAGGATTCGAATGCGCTACTTCACACGCAGCCAGCTCGACCGCGCATTCAATCCGCGCGCCATTGCCGTCGTCGGCGCCAAGAAGGCCGGCAACTACACCTGGCTGAAGCGCTTCCAGGCGTATCAGGTCAAGCATGGCCAGTTGTTTGCCGTGCACACGAACCCCGCATCGGCGAAGGAGATCGAGGCGCTTGGCATCCCGTGCTATCCCTCCGTGGCCGACATCCCCGTGCAGGTCGATTACGTCACCTGCACCGTGCCGCGCCGCGCCGTGATCGATGTTTTCACGCAGTGCATCCAGGCCAACGTGGCCGCGGTGAGTTTCTTCACCTCGGGCTTCGCCGAATACGACGAAGAGGGCGCGCAACTGCAGCAGCAGCTGGCGAAACTGTCGCGTGAATCGGGCGTGGCGCTGATCGGTCCCAACGGCATGGGCTTCTACAACCCGGCCATCCAAATGCCCACCGGCGTGGGCATGCCGCTGGGCGAGGGCGGACCGCTGGGCATGGTGGGCCAGAGCGGCACGCACCACAGCTTCTTCGCCAAGCTGCTCTACACTTCGCATGGCATCCGCACCGGGCGCGGCGTGAGCCTTGGCAACGCCGCCGCCATCGACCCTGCCGACTGGATGGAATACATCGGCGAGAACGACGACGTGAAGGTGCTCGCCTCGTACGTGGAAGGCATCGGCCGCGATGTCGCCGACCACGAGCGTTACATCAAGGCGGTGAAGAGCGTCGTCGCGAAAAAGCCCGTCATCATCTGGAAGGGTGGCAACACCATCGACGGCGCACGCGTCACCGAATTGCACACCGGCTCGGTTTCCGTCAGCCCCGAAGCCTGGGCCAAGGTGCTGGAGCAATCCGGCGCCGTCGGCGTGAACTCCATGGAGGCATTGGTCGATACCGCCGCCATGCTGGTCAAGATGCCGAAACTCTCGGGGCCGAACTGCGGTCTGGTCATCCTCACCGGTGGACAGGGCATCGCCATCACCGACACCTTGGGTCGCCACGGCCTGCGTGTGCCCGAGCTGTCGCAAAGCTCGCTGGATGAACTGGGCACGTTCTTCGATCCCATCGGCGGCAGCTTCCACAACCCGCTGGATGCCGCCTACGCCACCGAAACGCCCGCCATGCTGGCGCGCGAACTGGACATCCTCGACCGCGATCCGAAAATCGACTTCGTGGCCATGGACCTCTTTCACCTGATCATGAACACGCGGCGCATCCAGAGCTCATGGGGTCTCGACGAGCCTTTGCCGGGCAAGCACGTGCATCAGGGAGATTCGTTCCTCGATGTCATGACCGCGCACGCCAAGAAGGCGAAGAAACCGTTCTTCGTCATCGTCTCGTCAGGCGATGCGGAAGCCGAAGGGCTGGCCCTGCGCGAACTGCTCAAAGGGCGCGGCGTGCTGGCGTTTGCGTCAGCCGAGCGCGCGGCGATCGCCTATGCGACCGCGTTGAAGGTGTGGAAGCAGCGCTGAAGGTGCCATGAAGTCCGTCGTGACTTCACTCACGCGATGTTTGTCGCTACAGAC
>CANIIN010000276.1 GCA_947467405.1 Betaproteobacteria bacterium
CGGGGATGGTGTCGAGCTGGTTGGCGGTGGCGATGAACATCACGCGCGACAGGTCGAAATCCACGCCGAGATAGTTGTCGCGGAACTTGCCGTTCTGCTCTGGGTCGAGCACTTCGAGCAGGGCCGAGGCCGGGTCGCCGTGAAAGCCGCCCGAACCAACCTTGTCGATCTCATCCAGCATGATCACGCCGGTGCGCGACGCCGCGCGACGGATGGCCTGGACGATGTTGCCGGGCAACGCGCCGACGTAGGTGCGGCGATGGCCGCGAATCTCGGCTTCGTCATGCAGGCCACCCAGCGCCACGCGCTGGAAGGCGCGGCCGGTGGCCTTGGCGATCGACTGGCCGAGCGAGGTCTTGCCCACGCCGGGCGGGCCGACGAAGCACAGGATCGGGCTCTTGCCCTCCGGCTTCAACTTCCGGACTGCGAGGTACTCGAGGATGCGGCGCTTGATCTTGTCCAGACCGTAGTGGTCTTCGTCCAGAATGCGACGCGCCTCCGCCAGATCAATCGACTTGCCGTCCTCGGGCTTCCACGGCAGTTCGGTCAGCCACTCCAGATAAGTGCGCAGCATGGACGACTCGGTGCCGCCCTCCTGCATGCGCTGCAGGCGCTTCAGTTCCTTGCGGGCGTACTTTTCGGTCTCTTCGGGCATGCCGGCGGCATCGATGGCCTTGCCGAGTTCTTCGGCTTCGGCGGCCGTGTCGTCGCCTTCGCCGAGTTCCTTCTGGATCTGGCGCATCTGTTCGCGCAGCACATGCTCGCGCTGGCGATCATCAAAAACCTTCTTGGTCTGCTCGCCGATGTTCTTGGAAATGCGCAGCACTTCGATGCGTTCGCCAAGATAGGCGAGCACCTTGTCGAGCCGCGCGCGCAGGTCGAAAATTTCCAGCAGGGACTGCTTCTCGGCCAGAGCGATGTCGAGGAAGTTGGCCACCAGATCGGCCAGGCTGCTGGGCGAGTCCATACCCTGCACCACGTTGACCAGTTCGTCGGGCACGTTGGGCAGCATCTCGATGGCCTCGGCGGCGTGTGCCTTCAGGCGCATGAAGCGCGCCTCGATTTCCGGATCGTCCATGGCACGCTTGCCCTCGATGCCTGTCGTTTCAATAATGGTATCGCCGCCGTCGACCTTGGCGATGCGCGCCACCAGGTACGGCCAGCCGTCGAGAAATTCGAGGACGCGGAAACGCGACTCGGCCTGCACGACCAAATGGTGCGCGCCGCCCTGCCCGGTCATGTAGCGCACGATGCGGCCGCTGGTGCCGACCCAGTACAGATCGTCCGGACCGACTTCGGTCTTGTCGCGTTCACGCTGCAGCAGGAAACCGACGCGCGACTCGGCGCGCACCGCTTCCTGCGCGGCCGCCACCGATTTGGCGCGACCGATGGTGACGGGCGACACCACGCCCGGGAACAGCACGCTGTTGCGAATCGGTATGAGGATGATGGCATCGGCCGGGAGCGTCTTGCCGGCGCCATTGCCACCCGAACCACCACCCGTGCGCGACGGTTCGCTGCCGCCGGCCGATTCGGATGCCGCTTCTTCGCGCGACAGCAGTTCAAGCCGCTCTTCCTCGGCTCGGATGGCCTGGTTCACGGCGTCGTGGTCCACGTTCTTGTCGTCGGTCGGATTGATGTTCGTATTCATGCGGCCTCCAGCTTGCAAAACGTCAGGGTCAGGCAACCATCCGCCAAGGTGCGGCCGATCAATTCAAGGGCGTCGGCGGCAATGCCCGCGGGCAGGGCAATGCGCCGCACGAAACGGCCGAAGGGAATTTCCAATCGATGCACCCGTGCGCGACGGTCGCCGGCCGGAAAGCCGCGCGTCGCGGACACGGTGATGAGACCGGGCTCGAGATTGACCAAGACTGAATCCGCGGCAACACCAGGCAGTGCAATCTGCACGCTCAGCCGGTCACTGGTCTCGACGATATCGACCGGCGGCTCCCAGGTGGGGCCGCCGTCGACTGCGCCGCGCGCGACTGGCGCAGGCAAACCGGCGTTCCCGACCGGACCGAAGCGCGCGAAGTGCCGCTGCAGGCGTTCGGCCTGCTCCAGCGTCGATAGCGCTTCGTTCCACATTCCATTGAAATAAAACCGTGCACGCATGCGGGACTCTCCTGTCCCGCACTAAGTTGTGGCGATTCCCGAGGAATCAAGTCGGCCATGCCAATGAGGCGTGGCGGAATGAATGAGCCAGACAGTCTCGACAGGGCAGCCAGGCCGGGCCATCAGCCGGCCGGACAAGCTCACCGATATTGCTTCAATGCGTGAGTGAGCACTTCCCGCACGCGCTCGCGCAGGTGTGCCGGCGCGAGCACTTCGACGTCGGCGCCATGGCGCAGGATGTCCATGACCAGTTCCGGATCTTCGCTGTAGGGCAGTTCCATGACGTAGGAGCCGTCGGGTTCGGTGCGGCAGTTCTGCTCGGGGTGCCACTCTTCGGCCGCCACCCAGCGCGCCGCCTGCTTCGAGAAGCGCAGCGTCGCCCAGGTGGTCTTGCGACCCGAGAAGATGCCGTAGCCGCTGGCCAGTGCGGCGTCGAGGTCGGCCGGCGGCACCTCTTTTGCCGCGGCGTCTTCACCAAGGCCGGCATCGAGCAGCCGCGCGGTGCGCACGCCATCGACCGAGAAACTGCGCAGGCCATTGCGCAGGTGGCACCACGCGTCGAGATACCAGTTGCCGCGATAGAACACCAGTCGCTGCGGCGACAGCACGCGCTCGGTGGTCTCGTTGCTGGAACGCGCCCAGTAGGTCGCCTGCAACCGCAGGCGCTTCAGGACCGCCGTCGCCGCCAGTTCGAAGAATTCCAGTTTGGTGGGACGCGCGGCGATGCGGATGATGCGGATGCGGCGCTCGATCTCGTCGGGCGCAATGCCGCCTGCGGCGCCCTCGCCCGCCAACAGTTTCTCCAACCGTGTGAGCAGCGGCTGCACGTGCGGCGTGAGCAGGCCGGGTTCCAGGCCCTTCAACAAATGCTGCATGGTCAGCAGCGCATGGATCTCGCCGGCGTTGAACCACAGACCCGGCAATTCATAACCGGGACCGCCCGCCACTTCCTTGGCCAGGCGGTAGCCGCCGGCTTCGCGATCCCATTCGATGGGCGCGTTGTAGCGATCGCGCAAGTATTCGAGATCGCGCTTGAAAGTGGCGCGCGACACGCCCAGGGTGTCGAGGAAATCACCCAATGGAACCATGCGCCGCTCGCGCAGCATCTGGTCGATCTTGTAGAAGCGTTCGGAGCGGTCCATGACGGAGTTGATTATCGCTGATGCAGGTCGCTTGACTGAGTACAGCAATGCGATGAATCAGGGCCAAAAGGCCCGCCATCCATGCGCCGGCCGGGACGGCAATGCCTTGAAGATGCCCATCTGGCGGGCATCTTCAAGGCATTGCCCCTTCGAAAATTGGAGTCAGGCGTAGGAACGCAGACGCTGCGAAAACGCCGCCAGCGGAGCGATGCCGCTGGCCTCGGCGCGCTGGCACCAGTCCTGCAGCTGCTGCACCAGCTGTTCGCGGGTGGCCATGGAGCGGCCCCACAGTGCGGTCAGTTCATCGCGCATGGCATACACCTTCTGCAGCACCGGCGACTGCGACAGTTCGCGCGCCAGCGCTTCACGCTCCGGCACCGCCATGTCCTCGGTGTCACGGAACAGCCAGTCGCGCAGGTTCGCGAGGCGCCAGCCATCCAGCGGCGCCTGGCGGCGCAGCGCGGCGATTTCGTCGGCGCAGACGCGACGCAACGATCGGGCGTAACTCGCCAGCACGTCGTGACGATTGGCAATGACGGCTTCCAGCGTGCTGGCGTCGGCCACCGGACGCGCAGCGCCGAAGCGCGGCACCGGCGCGACGTGCTTCACACGCGCCAGGCCGACCGTCTCGAGAATGCGGATGTACAGCCAGCCGATGTCGAACTCGTACCACTTCGATGACAGCTTGGCCGAGGTGGCGTTGGCATGATGGTTGTTGTGCAGCTCTTCGCCGCCGATCAGGATGCCCCACGGCACGATGTTGGTGCTGGCGTCCTTGGTGATCCAGCTGCGATAGCCCCAGTAGTGGCCGATGCCGTTGATCACGCCGGCGGCCCAGAACGGAATCCAGGCGATCTGCGTGACCAGGATGCCCACGCCCGGCACGATGCCGAACAGCACCACGTCGATCAGCCCCATCAGGGTCAGGCCGAACAGCACGTACTTCGAATACAGGTGACGTTCGATCCAGTCGTCCGGCGTACCGTGGCCGTAGCGCTCGATGGTGTCCTGGCGCGCCGACTCCTTCACGTACAGCAACACGCCGCCCCACAGCACGCGGTTGATGCCCAGCACCTGCGGGCTGTGCGGATCGTCCACCGTCTCGCACTTGGCGTGATGCTTGCGATGCACCGCCGCCCATTCGCGCGTCTGCATGCCGGTGGTGAGCCACAGCCAGAAACGGAAGAAGTGGCTGACCACGGGATGCAGGTCGAGCGAGCGATGCGCCTGGTGGCGATGCAGGAAGATGGTCACGCCGGCAATGGTGATGTGGGTGAAGACCAGCGCCACGATCACGTAGCCCCACCAGGTCAGGTCGAATACGCCGGCGAACAGGAATGCATCCAAAAACAGGCTCCCTCAATGATTTTCGCGACTATTGGACAGCGCGGTCATGACTTCGTTCCGGGCGGCGCTGCACTCAAATCATCTGTCTCGGGCGCAGTATCCTCTCATTCCGTCACACCCATCAAAGGATCGGCGCCCTGCGCTTCTCGC
>CANIIN010000277.1 GCA_947467405.1 Betaproteobacteria bacterium
ATCGGCGTCTAACCAGTTCGCTCAATCACAAAAGGAAGAGACATGAACAAGATCCTGACCCTGACCGTCGCCGCTGCCATGATTTCCGCCAGCACGTTCGCCGTAGCTCAGGCCCCGAAGGCTGCTCCCGCTGCGCCGGCACCTGCTGCTGCACCGGCCGCGGCCCCTGCGCAGGCTGCACCGGCTGCCAAGGCTGACGCGCCGAAGGCGAAGAAGTCCAAGGGCAAGCGCGCCAAGAAGGCCAAGGCCGCTAACTAACTGATTTTAAGAAATTTGTATGAAAATAGGCCTGTTGGGATTGCATCCTGCCGGGCCTTTTGTTTAAAATGCGCGGTCCTGTACGGGCGGGGTTGTCAACCTACGGTCGGCAAGGACGTTAGTAAAAATGATCGGTAATTCAATCGGTCAAATTTAAAATTGATATCTTGAGAGAGGATTAACATGCAAAAGCTGCTCGCTATGATTCTGGCTTCCGTTTTCGCCGCCGTGACCTTCAACGCCGTTGCTGCTGACGCGCCCAAGAAGGAAGAGAAGAAGGCTGAAGCCAAGGCCGAAGTCAAGGCTGACGCCAAGAAGG
Source organism: Betaproteobacteria bacterium (assembly GCA_947467405.1). Taxonomy (GTDB): domain Bacteria; phylum Pseudomonadota; class Gammaproteobacteria; order Burkholderiales; family SG8-39; genus CAIYPG01. The sequence continues at coordinate 578 of CANIIN010000277.1, forward strand.
AAGTAAAGAAGGAAGAAAAGAAGGCGCACTAATTCGTCTTTCTCGACGAATCGCAATAAAGGCAGGGCTTGTCCCTGCCTTTTTTCATTTCAGGAGTCGAAATCGATGTTCAGGTTCCCACGATCCGTTCTGGCGGTTGGCTTGGGTGTTGGGATGATTGCCGTGAACGCGATCGCCCAACAGTTTCCGGTGATGTCGCTCAGTGCCGGGATTCACGTTGTCCAGGCGGAAGTGGCCGCATCCAACGAAAACCGAATGCAGGGACTCATGTTCAGGAAGTCAATGGGCCAGAACAATGGGATGCTGTTTGTCTTCCCCGAGGAGGGCCAGCACTGCATGTGGATGAAGAATACCTTGTTGCCGCTGTCCGTCGCATTCATGGACGCGAAGGGTGTCATCGTCAGCATTCATGACATGGATCCGCAGAGCGAGGTCTCACATTGCGCCGCGGCCCCAGCGCGTTTTGCCCTGGAGATGAATCGGGGCTGGTTTCGTTCCAAGGGCATCGCTGCTGGCGCGCGCATAGCCGGAACAGACAGGGCGCCGCCACCGCGTTAGTCGGCAATACTGAACCGCTGGCGCTGGTCTGCTTCGCATGCCAGGAGAGTCACCCAGCAACAGCAGACGTAAAAAAGGCCCCTTTCGGGGCCTTTTTTACGACAGTCAGGGATCAATCAGCCGAGGCCGCCGTTCTGCTGGGCCACCATGCAGAACAGCATGGGAACCGACAGCATGGTATTGAAGCGCGACGTGAGCATGGCCACCCGGGCAGCCTTGGCTTTGACGTCGGCCTCGACCTGCACGATACCCAGCGCCTTCTTCTGGTTCGGCCAGATGATGAACCACACGTTGAACGCCATGACCAAGGCCAGCCACATGCCGATGCCGATCGCGGTGAAAGGGCGCTGCAGTCCGAGTGCCGAAGCAATGTAACCACTCATGGTCGCGACGGCAAGGCCGGTAACCACCGTTGCCAGGGCCGACCACCGGAACCAAAAGAGTGCCTCCGGTGCGATGACCTTGCTGACGGCCGGTTTTTGCTCATCAGGAATCTTCGGCATGGATGGCATCTGCACAAAATTGAAATACCACAGCAGACCGATCCACATGATGCCGCAAAGGACATGCAGCCATCGCATGACAAACTGACCCCACGCATGGTCATACTTGACGCCGGTCCCTGCAGCGACGAGCAGGATGACAACGAGAACCACACCTGCCGTGACAGTACGGCCGAGGGATTGAAAAATTGCGCCCATGAGTAAATCTCCTTTTTATCTTCCGCGAGTCAAAAGCCAGCAACGCATCCGAAGGTGTCTCCGTGCCGGGTCGTCGATTGGTACTTGATAAAAACAGGCTCATCCCCTGGATCCATGTCGATCCGGCGGGTTTGCCCCAAATGCAGGTAAAAAGTGTAACACACGCACTTGACCAATCGATATTGATACCCATTTACGCATGCGAGCGCGTTTGCAATTGTTCATGTGTCATCTCGTGGGCAGGAACAGCGCCCAGTGCGAGATCAGACTGCTCGCTCTATTTCGCTGCCAGGCGTCGTGGATTCAATCAGAGTCTTTGCACTGCCCTTGGCGAACGTGACTGACACCAAGTCGCCCTGTTTGAGTTGATGGGAACTGACCACGACAGATCCGGTCACGGTGCGCGTCACGCTGTAGCCGCGCTCCAGCACGCGCTGAGGATTCAGGTGATCCAGATTGGATCGCAAACGGTCGATTCTGGAAGTCAGCGTCGACCAGCGCGAATGGGTGGCTGCTCGCAATCGCATCGATAACGAGTCCGTTGCCGTTCTGTATTCGCCTGGACGCGGCATGGCTGCGCGGGCGCGGTGCAGCACGGCGCCAAGTCGCCAGTAACGGCTTTCAATCCCTTTCTTGAGTGCCAGATTGAGACGGCCCTGCAGGTTCGAAAGATTCGCCAACCGGCCTTCGAGGCGACGCCTCGGATGTTCCAGCCGACGCGTCAGTCCATCCAGACGTTGCATCCGCCATTCAACCTCGCGAATCATGCGTTGCTGCATACGGTGCGCCAGCGCCCGGACCATACGCTTTGCATCTTCACGGTCCGGACTGGCGATTTCTGCCGCGGCTGTAGGGGTGGGGGCACGCCTGTCGGACGCAAAATCAGCGATGGTGAAGTCTGTCTCGTGCCCCACGCCGGATATGACCGGGATCGGACAAGCACGAATCGCCCTTGCAACCTGCTCGTCATTGAAGGACCACAAGTCCTCAATGCTTCCGCCGCCGCGGGCCAGAATCAATACTTCACATTCGGCTCGGGAACCAGCATTCTGCAGCGCTCTGGCAATCTCGGCGGCTGAGCCTTCTCCTTGCACCGTCACAGGATAGATGACGACATTGATGCCGGGGTTGCGGCGATGCAGGGTGGTCAAAATGTCCCGCAAGGCGGCTGCCTTGGGAGATGTCACGATGCCGATGGTGCGCGGCCAGGCCGGCAGCGGGCGTTTGATTTCGTTTGAGAACAGACCTTCTTTCTCGAGGCGATCCCGGAGCCGCACAAATTGTTCGAAAAGAGCCCCAACACCGGCCTGACGCATGGATTCCACAGTCAGCTGAAATTCGCCACGCGGCTCATAGAATGTCACCAGCGCGTGAACTTCGACATGGGCGCCGTCTCGCGGCTTCCATGACAGGTACTGATTGCGATGCTTGAACATGACGCAACGCACCTGCGATTGCGCATCCTTCAGCACAAAATAGTGATGCCCTGAACGGGCTGCGGTGAAGTTCGATATCTCACCACTGATCCAGAGCGGCGGATAGCGGTGCTCCAGAAGGTCGCGAACGCTGCGGTTGAGCGCCGACACGGTCAAAATGGCACTCCCGGCCGCAGAGGGAGACCCCGTGGATTCCCGCGCCAGTTCTCGATCTTCATGCATCGTTCATTGTAACCTATCCACAAGCCCGGCCGATTGCGCCACTTGTCAATGACAGGTTCATGAAATATGCGAGGGATCTGTCATAAGTATATGATAGTTATATGCTTATTGTATGGGTTAGTTTTTCAGCGTGGAGCTAAAAAGCCTTACGGGTTGGCTACTTACGCGTTGTTCTGACAGATTACTCACAACCTTATCCACAGCAACTGTGGATAAATCCTGGCTGCCGACATTTGGGCGTTTCGCACGGGGGTAAGTTAGACACGATGCTAAAGAGTCGCCTTTATCTTCCTGCCCTATTTGCATTTTCTCGAGTTTGCAATGGGGCTTATTTCCTTGCCGAACCATGACCCACAGGCTAAAGTGACGTCGATTTTATGCTGCACAATGCCGAAAAATGATGGGAGCAGAATTTTGTTTTCGATAATTCAGAGTGCCGGGTGGCCAATCTGGCCATTGTTGATTGCATCAATCATCGCGGTTGCACTGATCATCGAAAGGCTGATCATGTTGCGGGCCGACAAGATCATTCCGGCCGGGTTGCTGGAGAAGGCCGTTTCGGCATACCGCAAGCAGGGGGTCACGGAGGAGTTGGTCGCGAAACTCGCGGCAGACTCGCCACTGGGCGGAGTGTTGGCTGCCGGTTTGCGCAATTACAAGAGTTCCCGCTACGTGATGAAGGAGTCCATCGAGGAGTCCGGACGCGCGGTGACGCATCAACTGGAGCGGTTCCTGACCACACTGGGCACCATCGCCTCGATCAGTCCATTGATGGGTCTTTTTGGTACGGTCGTTGGCATGATCGAGATCTTCGGCTCGCAGGTGCCGACCGGTACCAATCCTCAGGTGCTTGCGCACGGCATATCGGTCGCGCTCTACAACACCGGTTTTGGTCTGGTCATTGCAATCCCGGCGACGATCTTCTTCCGCCACTTTCGTGGCAAAGTGGACAACTTCGTGGTCGAGATGGAACTGCAGGCGTCCAAGCTTGTCGACATCATTCATGGTGAGCGACTGGATTACGTCGATCCGAACACTGCTCCCGAGACTCAGTCTTGAGCGTACATCGTTGGCTATTGTGAAATGTTGAGGCCAAGTGCGCGATGGCCAGCGCCTGACCGTGGCATGCAGACGGAAAATCAATGAACTTTCGCGACACACGCAAGGAAGATCCGGAGATCAATCTGATACCGCTGATCGACGTGCTCTTGGTCATCATCATCTTCCTGATG
>CANIIN010000278.1 GCA_947467405.1 Betaproteobacteria bacterium
GAAACCTGCCACGGATCGGGCTCCAAGCCGGGCACCCAGCCGAAGACCTGCCCCACATGTGAAGGGCACGGCCAGGTTCGTGTCCAACAGGGTTTCTTTTCCATTCAGCAGACTTGCCCGAAGTGCCACGGAACGGGCAAGTTCATCGCCGACCCATGCGGCAGCTGCCACGGCGCTGGCCGCATCAAGAAGCACAAGACCCTGTCGGTCAAGATTCCGGCCGGGGTGGATGAAGGCGACCGCATCCGGCTGTCAGGCGAAGGCGAACCGGGCGTCAATGGCGGCCCGCCGGGCGATCTCTATGTACAGATGCAGGTCAAGCCGCACGCCGTATTCCAGCGTGAATCCAACGATCTGCATTGTGAAATGCCGGTGAGCTTTGCCACGGCGGCGCTCGGCAGCGAGATCGACATTCCGACACTGGACGGCCAGGCCAAGATCCGCATTCCCGCCGAGACCCAGTCAGGCAAGATATTCAGATTGCGCGGCAAGGGAATCAAGGGTGTCCGCAGTCATACCCACGGCGACTTGATGTGCCACGTGATTGTCGAAACCCCGGTGCATCTGACCGAACGTCAGAAGGAACTGCTGCGAGAATTCGAGGCGATCTCGCTGAAGGACAGCGACCGCCACAGTCCGCGCGCCAAGTCATGGATGGACAAGGTCAAGGACTTCTTCGCGACCTGATTTGAACCCGCGCGATTGACCACGCATGTCAAACGCGCGACAACCCATGCCAGCGCGGCAAACGCCCCAGTCCTGCTCAGGCGCGGCGCCAGGTGGTCCCGTCGCGGGTGTCCTCGAGCACGATCCCTGCCGCCGCGAGTTGATCGCGGATCCGGTCTGACTCCACAAAGTTGCGAGCCTTCTTCGCCGCCGAGCGCGCAGCCACCAAGGCATTGATTTCCTCCCGCCCGAGACCCAGATTTTCTGCCGATTGCGCAGCCGGCACGAATTGCAGGTATTCATCAGGTGCGCGGCCGAGCAAGCCGAGCATACCGCCCAGCGCGCGTAGTTGCGCTGCTTGAGCAGGCGCCCTGGTCTTGTTCAATTCGTTGGCGAGATCAAACAAGGCGGCAATCGCTTCCGACGTATTGAAATCGTCATCCATTGCCTCACGGAAACGGATCGCATGCGGCTCGCTCCAGTCCGGCGTTCCGGCAGATCCCGCGGTCGACACATCAGCTGCCTTGAGCGCGGTGTACAACCGCGCCAATGACGCACGCGCATCGCGCAGGTGATGGTCTGAATAGTTCAGTTGACTCCGATATTGCGCACGAGCAATGAAGAATCGCACCACTTCAGGATCGAATTGCTTCAGCACCTCGCGGATCGTGAAAAAGTTTCCGAGCGACTTGGACATTTTCTCGTCGTCAACGCGCACAAATCCGTTGTGCATCCAGTAATTGACGAACCGCTTGCCCTGCCCTGCCTCCATCGCACCTTCAGCCTGTGCAATCTCGTTTTCATGATGCGGGAACTGCAGATCCTGGCCACCACCATGAATGTCGAACTGCTCACCGAGCAGCCTGGTGCCCATGGCAGAACACTCGATGTGCCAGCCTGGCCGGCCGTTGCCCCACGGCGACTTCCAGAACGGTTCACCTTCCTTCGCGCTTTTCCACAATACGAAGTCCAACGGATCCTGCTTCGTCGTATCAACGCCAACCCGCTCCCCGGCACGCAACTCATCCAGTGACTTGCCGGACAACTTGCCGTAGCCCGGAAACCGCCGCACCGAATAATTGACATCGCCATTGGCCGCCTTGTAGGCAAGGCCACGCTTTTCCAGTTGCCCGATCATGATCAACATGTCATCCACGTAAGCCGTCGCACGTGGCTCGTTATCAGGCTTCTGCACCCCGAGGGCGAGCGCATCCTCGTCCATGCAGTCGATGAAACGCTGCGTCAGAGCAGAAATGCTTTCGCCATTCTCGACGGCACGTCGAATGATCTTGTCATCGATGTCGGTAATATTGCGAACATAGGTCAGTTGATAGCCGCTGGAGCGCAGCCAGCGCTGCACGATGTCGAACACCACCATGACACGTGCATGGCCCAGATGGCAGAAGTCGTAAACTGTCATGCCGCATACGTACATGCGTACGCGCGGCGGATCGATCGGGAGGAAGGTTTCCTTGGCCCGGGACAGGCTGTTGTATATGCGCAGCATGGTTCACTTCGAGGGGTGGGCGAAAACCTCGGATTTTCCTTCGGATTCCGGCCGAAACTATTGATTATTGTGAACTTTGAGGGGTTCTTGGTACAATCCCGCAACGTCACATCTCATGTGGAAGTATATCACGATGACTCTCTATTCCCGACTGCCGGCAGTGCTTCTGGCCAGTGCATTGCTGCTGGCTCCCATGATGGTCAGAGCGGACGACATGCAGGATGCGAGCCGCCTGCTGCGACAGGGGCAGCAGGCTCAGGCGCTCGAAAAGATCAATCAGTTCCTTTCTTCCAAGCCGCGTGATCCGCAAGGGCGCTTCCTCAAGGGACTGATCCTCGCCGAACAGAACAAGGCAACCGAAGCCATTGAGGTATTCACCAAACTGACGCAGGATTACCCGGAATTGCCAGAGCCCTACAACAACCTGGCAGTCCTGTACGCGGCACAAGGTCAATACGAAAAGGCACGTCAGTCGCTGGAACTGTCGATTCGCACCCATCCCAGCTATGCAACGGCTTATGAGAACCTTGGCGACGTCTATACCAAACTTGCCAGCCAGGCCTATGACAAGGCCCTGCAACTGGACTCCTCCAACACCTCTGCGCAAACCAAGTTATCGCTGATACGGGATCTCGTACCGGCTGGCAATCGCGCTCCACGGCCCAGCCCACGGACAGAACCGACCACGATCGCTGCCGCGCCCGCACCGAAGGCTGCCCCCCCGGCTCCGGCACCTGCCCCGAAAGTTGCCGAGGTCAAGCCACCTACAGCGGCTGCAGCGCCCGCAGCTGCTCCGGCACCAGCCCCGACTGCGGCATCCACAGCCCCCGAACCGAAAACCGCTCCGGAAGTGCCCAAGGATGCCGCGAAGAACGGCGAATCCGAGAAAGTACTCAAGACCGTGCGCAGCTGGGCTGCCGCCTGGGCCTCCAAGGATGTGAAGGCTTATCTTGGCTATTACGCCAAGGGATTCAAGGCACCGAACGGCGAGGCACGCGGCGAGTGGGAAAAAGGTCGCGCGCAACGCATCAACGCACCCAAGAAGATAGAAGTCAGCGTGGAATCTCCCAAGGTCAGCATCAAGGACGACAACTCTGCCACCGTGACATTCAGGCAAGCCTACCGATCCGATCACATCAATGTATCCAGCACCAAGACTCTTGTGCTGATCAAGGCTGATGGTCATTGGCTGATCCTTCAGGAGCGTGTGGGAAGCTGATGGCCAGCCCATCGACCAGGACTTCCCTACGCATTGCGTTTCTCATGGCCGTCGTTGTAGCGGCTGGTCTGCCCTGCTGGTCATTCGCACGAACCGCACCCGCTTCGGTCTTGGAAGGCTCTATCGAGTCCCTGCTCAGCCAGGCCATTAACGAGATACAGCGGCAGCGCTTTGATTCGGCGCTGGAACGCATCGATTCGCTGATCCGGATCAGGCCCAATTTCCGCCTCGCGCATCTTATTCGCGGTGATCTGCTACTGGCGCGCGCCAGGCCCCTTACCCGAATTGGCGACGTCCCTCAAGGGTCGGCCAACCGCATAGAAGATTTCCGCGAGGAAGCCATCGCCCGCCTGCGTGCCTATCGCGAACAGCCGGATCCGAACCTCATTCCGCGTTATCTGCTGAAGCTGCGTGCTGAGCAGCAATACGCTGTGGTTGTCGATACGACACGATCGCGCCTCTATCTGTATCAGAACGATCACGGCCGCCCGAGATATCTCGCCGACTACTACATCAGCTCTGGCAAACAGGGCGCCCAGAAGGCCCGCGAGGGTGACATGAAGACGCCGATCGGCGTCTACCACGTCACGGCGAGCCTGCCTGCCAAGAAATTGCCTGACTTTTACGGCAGCGGCGCTTTCCCAATCAATTACCCGAACGAATGGGACAAGCGCCTTGGTCGAGATGGGCACGGAATCTGGTTGCACGGCACACCGACAGATACCTATAGCCGTCCACCGCGAGCCAGCGATGGCTGCGTAGTCCTGTCGAACAGCGATCTGGATCTTGTGGCAAAGCACCTGCAAATCGGCTTGACGCCGATCATCATCAGCGCGGAAGTGGAATGGGTCAGCACCAGCGAATGGGCAACAGATCGAGACGAATTCCTCGCTGAAATTGAAGCTTGGCGGCTCGACTGGGAGAGTCGCAACACCGATAAGTTCATGTCACACTACTCTCGGAAGTTCAGCAGTGGAAACCAGAGTTTTGAAGGATTTGCCAAGCACAAGCGCACCGTCAACGCTGGAAAGTCCTGGGTAAAAGTCGAACTGTCGGACATCTCCGCGTTCCGCAGCCCCGGCCGCGAAGAACTAGTCGAAGTAATCTTCAACCAGACGTACCGTTCAAACAGCAGCAGCAATGCCATGAAGAAGCGCCAGTATTGGCAGCGTGAAGGCAGTGGCTGGCGCATCGTATTCGAGGGCGCCGCCTGAAGAATTGGCGGGGCCATCCCAAGGCAGTTTTCACAATTCTCGACCCCGGAGTTCCTGATGAGAAAGTTACTCGCGATTTTTTTGACTGCATGCCTTGCTTCACC
>CANIIN010000279.1 GCA_947467405.1 Betaproteobacteria bacterium
AACTCATCAAGCACTGCACTTATCGCTTCCTGAGACAAATCTGCAACCGATACCATCGCGGCCCCGAGGGGCTGCACTTCCTTGGGATTGAGGTAACTGATAATGTTGGCCGCCTCCTGCTCACCGAGAAGAAGCATGAGAACAGCAGCTCGCTGCATGTTAGTAAGCTGCTCCAGTTCGACCCGCAGCTCTTCACTAATGGGCTGATCTGCGGCAGGCTTGGCATCTTTCGCCTTTGCCTTCTCGGAATCTTCGTTTTTCTTTTCTGCCACTGGGTTACCTGCCTATCTTGCGATCTCTCATGGCCTTAAGGGTAGCAGCGATGCGCCCTGAGTCTTCGGTCACCGGCATCCACACCAGTGCCACCTTGTCTTCACGGCCCCCTCGCCTACTGGGCCACTGCCGAAGCGATGACAATCCCACGCAGATTGACTACAAGAGATTCCAGCTGACTCACGCTGCCATATCCCGCTTGATCATATTTTTCAGCACATTGGCAACACGCCCGGAATCTTCCTGCACAAGCATGCGGATCAGGGCCACCTTGTCATCGTACGTGTTTGCGGTATCGAGCATATCAGCCGAAATACTCGACTTCTTAGGTGCAGCCGACTTTTTCAGCCGTTCCTTGAAGTCTTCGAGGGATTCACCTTCGACCATAGTCATGCCAGATTCGCCAAGTTCACTTTCCCCTAGAGACCTCTCTACACCATCACTGGTTCCAGCCTGGCCAGGCGCGGCCAAAGCCAGACTGCGGGACTGGCTAGAAGCACCGGAAAGATAAGACTTGATCACAGGACGTACCACGGTAATGAGAACGACAATCAGAATGAGACTAGCCAAAGCCACTTTCATTGCGTTGACGGTGACATCACTCTCGTACCATACCGGCCCTGCATCAGGTGCGGCTGACGACTCGAACTTTGCTGCCATAAGGTTGACCACGTCCCCTCTGTCCTTGCTGAAACCCACGACGCCCTTGACCAACCCGGCCAAACGCTCCAACTCATCGGGGGAGAACCCTGCTGCAGCGCCACCGGCTGCACCACCCTTAGCCGCGGCCCCGTCCTTCCCTGGAGCAGAAACGCGCTCCTTGATCACGACGGCGACCGAAACTCGGTCGATTCCGCCCAGAGAGTTCTTAATATGCCGGACAGACTTATCGAGCTCATAGTTACGGGTCGTCTTGCTGCTCAATGGACCACTGCCTTTCGCGCCCTTACTCTCGTCGCTCGGCTTGGTATCGGCAGTGGCGGTGGCATTGGCCGGCGCCTTATTGGCAAGAGCGCCCGGCACCCCCCCCGATTCGGCCTCGGCAGAGGCACGCTCCTCCGACAACGCTTCGGAGCGTGTCTTCGGGCCCTCTTTCTTGGTGTCATAGTCTTCAGTGGCGGTCTCGATCTGGGTGAAATTCATCACTAAGTCGACCTGAGCGCGCACGTTACCCTCCCCCACTACGGGTTCCAGCAGCTGCATGATGCGATTGCGATATAACTCCTCGGCCTGAGTCTTGTGCTCCGTCTGGAGGCTGGTCAGCCCCAGCGCGCCCGTAGCGGGGAGCTTGGAAATGAGACTCCCAAGATTATCGACCACGGACACGTCTGAGGCTGCCAGGTACGGGATGCTCGATGCCACAAGATGCACAATGGCCTGGACCTGATTGGGCGACACCAACCGCCCACTGAACGGTGTCACCATCACCGACGCCTTGACCGGGGTCTGCTCACGTGCGAAAGCACTCTGCTTGGGCTGGGCAAGATGAACCCGGGCGCTCTGGATGGTCCCGATCTGCGTGATGCTCTTGGCCAGCTCCTGTTCGATAGCAGCCCCGTAGCGTGCCTGCTCCATGAATTGGCTTGTCGTCAGCGCCGACTGGTCCTTCAGCGACTCCAGGATACCGCGGCCCTGATTGCGAGGAATTCCCTGGGATGCCAGCAGGATGCGCGCTTCATGGTAACGGCCCGAGGGCACCATTAACTGCCCCGAGGTAACGTCGACTTTCGCGTTGTAATTGGCAGTTTTTAGCGCATCGAGAGCGGACTGCTGGTCGGCCTCGGCCATGCCTGGAAACACCGCACGATAGGGCGCCTCCTGGATCCAGGAATAGACTGCCCCGAAGAACACCAATGCGATCAGGACGAAAATAGCCGGCATCGCCTTGCGAACTGCCGGTTGCTGGAATACCTCCGTCATGGAAGACAGTACCCCGACCGGTGTACCGCGTGCTACAGGAAATCCTCCGCCACTCGTCGCTGGCAGACCCGGTCCGGATTGGGTCATCGGATTCATCACCGGCGCTAGTGCTTGTTCAGTAATGGCCATAATCAATCGGTTCCAGGTTCAGTTGCATAATGAGAGTCGGCGGCACTGCGTGGCCGCCAGTCAATTTATATCGAGTTTCAAGAGAGGCGAAATTCATTCTTGCAGAACTTCCTAATTACACCGGCATGTTCTTGATATCTTCGTAAGCACGCATAACCTTGTTACGAATCTGCAACGTGGCCTCAAAAGCCATCGAGGACTTCTGCATTGCAAGCATCACATCGGTCAGCGGGACATCTTTTCCCTGCTCGAACGCCGTAGCCATCGCTTCGGCGCTGTTCTGCAGATCGCTCACTGAATTGACTGCTCCCTTGACCATCTCCCCGAAGCCGGTCTTGCTCGCAGGAGTCAGGGCCTGCGTTCCGCCATCGATTGGCGAGTTCTCCGAGGTAGATAAAGACTTGACCTGAGACTCGAACGCCCGTATCTGGCTGAGTATGGACTGCATGTTGGCGGCATGGGCTTTGTCTATCATGATCCTCTCCTTTTCTACTTCGCAGCTGACACGGAAAGTCCGTGGTCACGCAATTGAGCGAGCTTGTAACGCAGCGTGCGCGGACTGATCCCGAGAGCCTTGGCGGCCTCCACACGATTGGGTGAGGTACGCAGTGCTGCGGCGATCACCCGCTGCTCGCTGGTCCTGACTGCAGCTCCGAGCCCCTCTTCTTGGAACGCCACATCTGCCGAGACAGCTGCGGAATCTTCTTTCTCGAGGCAAATCTGATCGCCTGACTCGACTTGGATCGTTTCAGCGCAGGAGACGCAGAAGTCCTGCTCGTCGAACAGGATATGCTCCGCACTAATTAATGGCGCCGCACTCAAGACCAGCGCCCTCTGCATGACGTTCGACAATTCACGCACATTGCCAGGCCAGCCATAGCCAAGCAGCATCGACTCCGCATCGTCCGCCAAGGTTCTGGGCATCCCGTCGCTGGCGTGCATCTCAAGCATATGACGGGCGAGTGGCAGGATGTCCCGCTTTCTCTCGGCAAGCGCCGGTATGCGCAACCGGAACGTGCTGATCCGGAAATACAGGTCTTCGCGGAACTCCCTCTTCTGAATCGCTGTGCGAAGGTCCTTGTTGGTCGCGGCGATCAGCCGCACATCAACCGGGATTGATCCCTGTGCACCAAGGCGTGTGACCTGCCGCTCCTGAAGGACCCTGAGGAGCTTGACCTGCATCGCGTAGGGCATGTCGGCGATCTCATCAAGAAAAAGGCTGCCTCCTTCGGCTTGCTCAAACACGCCGCGGTGGTCACGTGTCGCGCCGGTAAAAGCCCCTTTCTCGTGACCAAAAAGCAGGTCTTCCATCATGGTTTCAGGTATCGCACCGCAGTTCAGCCCGACAAAGGGGCCGTTGCGGCGCGGAGATGCGTCATGCAGCACCCTGGCCAGTACCTCCTTGCCCGCGCCCGTCGGGCCTGTCAGGAGCGTGGTCACCCCTGCAGAGGCCACCCTGCGGGAAAGTTCCAGCAGTTTCAGGCTGACGGGGTCAACAAAGACAAAAGCCTGCTGCTGAGACGCAGCGACACCACGCACATGGCCCAAATGAAGCAGCACCGAACGCCAGCCCTCCTCAGTCCAGTCGTCGGATGGCAGAACGTGCGCCGCTCCGCCATGCATGGCCTGGACGCCCACTTCCAGTCGGTGGCGGTCTACTCTGCAGATGACTGGCAACGGGCGCCCCAATCCGCGCAACAGCCGCAGCACTTCTTCCATCAAACCGATGTCACGTGTCAGGCGGATCACCACCGCATCCACGTTGTCCAGTTCGCGCTTGAGATCTGCAACATTCTGAACCTGCAACAGGTTCACTCCGGCGATTTGGAGCTGCGAATGTTCTTCGTCGGTCATTTTAGAGACCGTATCCAGCCACAGAACATTGTAGTGTCGAGGTATTGTGTTGTTCACTGTGCCAACTCCATCCAAGCGGTCCAAGACAATAAGCAATGCTCATGCCATGCAATATTTCCTATATAAACCAGTTAGATACACATTTCTTGTTTGGAACAGACTATTCATCTTGTCCCCATGACAAATTCTTGACGGCAGGGTGGCTTCAGTATCGCGCCACAGTCGAACAGCATCGAGAAAGTGCGCCCCTTTCCAACCTGCGCACCTGTCTTTTCCCCTCGATAACCCGTCGACACAGCGGTGACGGGCAAACCTGATGTCGCAAATGGGCTTCAGCCATCATTCTCCGCACTGCGCCTAAAACCCAGCAAAAATGGCACAGGATTCGGGCACTCAGATCCACTCAATGATCGGGACACGGGCTCGTGGAAATGCTGAACAAGCGGGGACAACCACCGTGTATATCCCCCATCCAGGGCCTCTGAAAAGACCCCACGCTAAAAGTCAGGACTTGACCAGA
>CANIIN010000280.1 GCA_947467405.1 Betaproteobacteria bacterium
GCCCATCTTCACCTTGTGCGCGAAGTCGATGCCTTCGACGGCTTCGAGAAAGCCATGCACGAAGTGCTGCCGCGACTGCTCGCCGTCGGTGAGGATGTCCAGTCCGGCGTCCTCCTGCGCCTTCAGCCACAGCAGCGTGGCATCGCGCTTGGCGGCGTCGAGTTCCGCGCCTTGCGATTTCCATTGCGGCCACAGTTTGTTGGTCTCGGCCAGCCAGAACGGCTTGGGCAGGCTGCCGGCCAGCGTGGTGGGAAACAGGTTTGGGATGGATGACGGCATGGCGGTGTCCTGTGGATATCCTGGGCTCGGGACGCGCAGCGGATATGCCAGCGCGCCTTTCTTCCGAATCGGTCAGGTCTGGCGGCGCAGGATGTCGCCCAGCACGTGCATGACTTCGTCGGAGGGCTTGCGCACCGTCATGCAGGTCAGGCCGGAGTCGGCGAACTCCCGGTAGCGCTGCGCGAGGCGCTCCGCCGGCCCGTACAGGCCGCTCTCGTCGACGTACTCGTCGGGCACCACCTGCGCGGCCTCTTCCTTGCGCCCGGAGAGATACAGTTCCTGGATGCGGTGCGCGGCATCGGCGAAGCCGCGCTTCACCATCTTGTCGACGTGGAAGTTCTTGCCCTTGGCACCCATGCCACCCACATACAACGCGATCTCGGGTTTGGCCGTGGCCAGCGCCGCCTTGATGTCGTGGGTGAGCTGCACATCGATGGGCGCCTGAATGCCGAAGTCCTTGAGGGTCTTGCCGTCACTGCGCTTGGCCAGGCCCTCGGCGAGCAGCTTGCGGTAGTCGGCGTCGGTCTTGCCCGGCACCCAGTTCATGCACAGCCAGCCGTCGGCGACTTCAGCCGTCATGCGGATATTGAGCTCGGTGTCGGTGCCGAGGTACACGGGAATGCTCGCATTGCCGTGCAGGATGCTCTTCAGCGGCTTGCCCAGACCTGAGGAGCTGGGCGCGTCTTTGGGGTAGGGCAGCTGGATTTCCTTGCCGTCGTGCGTGACCGGCCCATCGCGTTTCCAGATCTTCTTCATGATGGCGACGTAGTCGCGCAGCCGGTAGTTGGGACGGCCCCAGGGCTGGCCGTACCAGCCTTCGGCGACCTGCGGCCCTGAAGTGCCGAGACCCACCACCATGCGACCTTCACCGCACATGGCGTCGATGGTCTGTGCGCACATGGCGAGGTTGGCCGGCGAGCGTGCCGAGAGAATGGCGATGCTGGTGCCCAGGCGAATGCGCTTGGTCAGCGCGCCGATGTAGGCCAGCGGCGTGATGGCGTCCGAGCCGTAGGTTTCTGCGCAGGTGACCAGGTCGAAGCCGAGTTTTTCGGCGAGCAGCACCGTGTCCATGGGCAGGGCCATCTTCGATCCCGAGTAGCCGAGGCTGAGTCCGATCTTCATGCATCTCCTCCTGTGCGCGGCTTGGTGCCGCTGTGGTTGGTTTTGTATCCCAAGCCGGCCGTATGCAAACCGCGCCCCGTGGCTTCCGGTGAACCGCAGTGCGCCTAGGTGACGCCGGCTCCGTGCGCCTGCTGGTCGGCGTGATAGCTGGAGCGCACCATCGGTCCGATGGCGGCATGCGCGAAGCCCATCTTCGCGGCCTCTTCCTCGAACATCCTGAAGATCGCCGGATCGGCGTAACGCTTCACCGGCAGATGGTGTTGGGAAGGCTGCAGATACTGGCCGATGGTGATCATGTCGACGTTGTGGGCGCGCATGTCGCGCATCACCTGCAGGATCTCGTCGTCCTCTTCGCCCAGGCCGAGCATCAGGCCGGACTTGGTCGGTACCAGGGGATGGCGTTCCTTGAACTGCTTCAGCAGGTTGAGCGAATGGGCGTAGTCGGAACCGGGGCGCGCCGCGCGATACAGGCGCGGCACGGTTTCGAGATTGTGGTTCATGACGTCCGGCGGGCAGCCGTCCAGCACGGCGAGCGCGCGGTCGAGCCGGCCGCGGAAGTCCGGCACCAGCACTTCAATGCGCGTGGCGGGCGAGAGCTCACGCACGGCCTGGATGCAAGCGACGAAGTGCGCCGCGCCGCCATCCTTCTGGTCGTCACGATCGACGCTGGTGATGACCACGTAGGACAGCTTCAGTTTGGCGATGGTCTGCGCCAGGTGCAGCGGCTCTTCGGTGTCGAGCGGCTTGGGTACGCCGTGTGCCACGTCGCAGAACGGGCAGCGCCGCGTGCAGGTATCGCCCATGATCATGAAAGTCGCCGTGCCCTTGCCGAAGCACTCGCCGATATTGGGGCAGGAGGCTTCCTCGCACACCGTGTGCAGGTTGGCGTCACGCAGGATCTGCTTGATGTCGTGAAAGCGCGAACCGGGCGCCGCGGCGCGCACGCGAATCCATTCCGGCTTGCGCAGTCTTTCCTGCGGCACGATCTTGATGGGAATCTTGGCGGTCTTGAGTTCGCCCTTTTGCCGCTTCTTCTGTTCCAGTTCAGCTGGCGTTGGCATGTCGGTCATTCGTGTTGGGGTCCAGGTCAGAGGTGCCGTCACCTGTGGCGACTATTCTCGCACCGATCTGTCGCGCCAGTGCGTCGCCGAGTTCCGCTGTCGTGGCGGAGATGCCCATGTCGGCGGTGCGGGTGACGGCCAGGCCGGGGTAGCCGCACGGATCGATATCCAGAAACGGCGCGAGGTCGAGATCGACATTGAGGCTGACGCCATGGAAGCAGCAACCTTTGCGCACCTTCAAGCCGAGCGCGGCAATCTTGGCGCCGCCGCGTTGCGGAAGGTAGATGCCCGGTGCGCCGGCCTTGCTGGTGCTTTCCACGCCATGGGCGGCCAGCACGGCGATCACCGACTGCTCGATCAGCGTCACCATCTCGCGCACCTTGATGCCGCGCCGCGCCAGATCGATCAGGGTATAGACCACCGCCTGGCCGGGGCCGTGATAGGTGATCTGCCCGCCGCGGTCGATGCGCACCACGGGGATGGCGCTGGCTTCGTGTTGCCGGTGCGGCAGGTGTTCGGTGCGTCCCGCGACGCCCACCGTGTAGACGGGAGGATGTTCCAGCACCCACAGTTCGTCCGGCGTCTCGGCCGAGCGCGACTCGGTGAAGGCCTGCATGGCGCGCCAGGTCTGCTCGTATTCGACAGAACCGAGATGGCGGATGACGGGCGCCGCGATGTCCTGCATTTTGTCCAGCATGTGATCTGGCTGGTGCCGGCTACAGCACCATCGCCACCATGGGGTTATCGCAGAGTTCGCGATACAGGTTGTCCAATTGCTCGCGCGACGTGGCGTTGATGGTTGCGGTCAGGCTGAGATAGCGGCCTTCGCGGCTCGGACGCATCTCGATCGTGGAGGCCTCGAATCCCGGCGCGTGCCGGGTGACGATTTCCACCACCGCCTGCGCAAAGCCAGCCTGCGTGCGCCCCATGATCTTGAGCGGAAACTCGCACGGAAAGGACAGCAGCGATTCGGTGGGGGGAGGAACCTTGGTGGGCATGAGGTTGTGTCTTGTGCGATCCGCGTCTATCCGCGTTCATCCGCGGCGAAAAATATCATTTGAACCAGAGCCGCACGCTGTCCCAGGTGCGCCCGAACAGGCCGGCCACGGCAATGTTCTCCAGTGCCACGACAGGATACTCTGCTATCGGCTTGCCTTCGAGCGTGACCTTCACGATGCCGACGCGCTGGCCGGCGGAGACGGGAGCGACGATCGGTTCCATGGCCACGAATTCCGCCTTGATCTTGTCGGCGCTGCCGCGCGGCAAGCTGATGGTGATGTCGCCCTTCAGCGATCCGGCGTTCAGTTCCGACAGGCTGCCCTTCCAGACCTTGATGGTGCTGACCGTCTGCCCCTTTTCGTAGAGGCGCGCGCTGTCATAGAACTGGAAGCCGAAGTTGAGGATCTTCTGGCTCTCCTGCGCGCGCATGGCATCCGACGCCGTGCCCAGCACCACCGAGAGCAGGCGTCGTGAGCCGCGCTTGGCCGAGGCGATCAGGCAGTAGCCGGCGTTGTCGGTAAAGCCGGTCTTCATGCCGTCCACGTTCGGGTCCAGCCACAGCAGGCGATTGCGGTTCTGCTGGGTGATGTTGTTGTAGCGGTATTCCTTCATCGAGTAGTACTTGCCGTACTGCTCGGGGAAATCGCGGATCAGCGTGGCGGCCAGTGTGGCGAGGTCGCGCGCCGTGGTGAAGTGCTTCGGATCCGGCAGGCCGGTGGAGTTCATGAAGCTGGTGTTCTTCATGCCCAGACGCTGCGCTTCCTTGTTCATGAGCTGCGCGAACAGTTCCTCGGAGCCGGCTACCAGTTCCGCCAGCGCGACGCAGGCGTCGTTGCCGGACTGGATGATCATGCCGTGGATGAGTTCCTCGACGGTCACCGGCTTGCGGGGCTCGATGAACATGCGCGAACCGCTGGCCTTCCAGGCGCGTTCCGATACCGGTACCGTCTGGGTGAGCGCGATGCGCTTTTCCTTGATCGCGGCGAACACCACGTAGGCGGTCATCAGTTTGGTGAGCGAAGCCGGCTCCACGCGCTCGTCCACGGCCAGGCCCTGCACGATCTGACCGGACTGCGTGTCCATGAGCAGCCAGGCGCGCGCGGCCACCTGCGGCGGCGTGGGCAGGTCGACGGCCTGCGCCACCGGCAGCCAGGTGGCCAACAGGACGACGAGCAGGGCGAACAGGCGGAATGGCGTGGCGGTCAGGGACATGGGCTCTGCCAGGAAA
>CANIIN010000281.1 GCA_947467405.1 Betaproteobacteria bacterium
CTTACGCGAGATCAAACAGCAGAACCTCGGCATCCCGCCCCTGGGACATTTCCACGCCCGCGACATCGACCAATTTCAACGCGTCTCCAGCCACCAATTCCAAGCCATTTACCGTCACCGCTCCCGTGGCGACATGGGCGTAAGCGCGCCGACCACCTGCCATCGGATGCACCACCCGCTCGGGACCATTCAGCAGCGTGGCAAAAATACGCGCGTCCTGGTGAATGACGACGGAGCCGTCGATCCCATCCTGTGATGCGACAAGGCACAGGCGACCGCGCTTGTCGGCCGCTTCAAAATGCTTTTGCTCATAGCCCGGCGCGATACCCTGCCGGGCGGGAATGATCCATATCTGCAGGAAGTGCGTTTCACGATCCTGCTCATGGTTGAATTCGCTGTGCGTCACGCCCGTTCCAGCACTCATCCGCTGTACATCCCCCGGAACGATGCTTGAGCCGTTGCCCATGCTGTCCTGGTGGGCCAGCGCCCCTTCGAGCACATAGCTGACTATCTCCATATCCCGATGTGCATGGGTGCCAAACCCGGTGCCCGGCGCCACGCGATCCTCGTTGATGACGCGCAGGCTGCCGAAACCCATGTGCTGCGGGTCCTGATATCCGGCAAATGAAAAACTGTGAAACGATTTCAGCCAGCCGTGATCGGCATAGCCACGCTCACCGCTCTTGCGCAATTCAATCATGGTTCACCCGGAAGAAAAATTCGCGCCGCGACCTACTTCGACGCCATCGCCGCCAACTGCGTGCGAATGGCCTCGATGCGCGCCCGATTCACGCCGAAATCGGAACGCCCCATTCGCGATGCCGAACGAACGTGAATGACCTCGCCGGCCTGCAGAAATTCCACGTCATCCACGAAGCCCATCAATGGCGTCGAAAATTCCGCATACAGATAGCCGTCCCGATCCGATACGACATTCACGCGCGACATGTCATCCAGCAGGCGCCTAAGCGCTGACCAGGTCCGGAGTGGATCGCTGCCGGCCTGCAAAGGCTCGATGTAGTGGCCCGGATCCTGCTGCCGATCGGTCTGACTCGAGACGCAATTCGGCGACGTTTTGCAACGGGCGAGCATGCCATTCACCGCACCAAGATTGCCTGGCCGGCCACCACTGAACAGTCCCATAACCGCCCTCCAAAAAGTGGCCGACGAAACGGCGCGATGCGGCGACCGCATCAACACGTTCTCATGCAGAACTGACCGCCCTGCCCATCGATGCGGGATGAACTGCTGCCTCAGGCTCGTCGCTCAGGCTCGTCGCTCAGCCTCGTCGTCCTGTATCGTTCCCATGAACAGATCCGCCTGCCCGCTGTCATCCCAGGTCGCCTGCCCAACGAGCACGAAGCGGCGATAGCCGCCATCGCGGCACTTCAGGCGCACCCTCTGCAGCAAGGGTTCGCGAAAAACCAGATGGGCCTGAATGGCGGTCGCCACCCGTCCACGATCCTCAGCGTGCATGGCGGCCTCGAGACTGAACGACTCAGGCAATCCCTTCGCATCGTCAAAGCCCAGCAGACGGCAGAACTGCACCGAAAAGGAGACGGCTCCTTCAGATGGTATGAGGTCCCAGCTTCCGACCGGGGAAACCGTGCGCAACAGATTCAGACGCGCTTCGGCGGCATGGCGGGCCGCCTCTTCGGCCTTGCGTGCGCTGACGTCCTGGAACGTCCACAGGACGCCGCGGGCAATGCTTGAACGGTCGACCAGAATCGCCGACCTGTGGCACCAGAAGAGGGAGCCGTCCTTGCGCATCACCTGGATCGAGTCATCGTGAAAACCCTTGCGCTCCAGATTTTCCGCAACCGTCCTTCGATTTGAATGAAAGAGGGCTTCGTCGTCATAGAACAGACGGGTCGAACATCCCTCGAGCTCGCCTTCCGCATAGCCGAGCATTCTCGCGCCGCGCAGATTGCATGAGCTGATCAGCCATTCATCGTCACCGTCGCCAGTCCGCTTGACCAGCATGATGCCCAGCAGCGGATTATTGAAGATCAGTTCATGTTCGAAGGCAGTGGCCTTGCGCACGTCTTCGGCTTTTGCCAGTTCTTTAACGAGCTCTTCAGCGCCGACTTCAATTTTGAATTCGTGAAGCTGCGCCTGGTAGCCTTTGCGCGCCAGACGGAACATGACGCTGGACCATAGCGCAACCAGGAATGCCGCCGCAATGCAGTTCCAGTCGCCGGAACAGGCCAGTGCAGTCATCAATCCAGCCAGCATCGGCACCGAATAACTGTAGAGCGACAGTTGGCTCGCCCCCATCGCTGCATAGCCACCGAGCGCCAGCGCCACCACCACGAAGGCAATCAGCATCTGGTGCAGAACGCTGAATGGAGGCATGAAGTACACCGTCAGTATTGCCCAGCCCACGCCCAGCAAGCCGGCCAGCAACGCATAGCCGCGCTCCCAGCCCTGCAGCGACTCGATGGACGTGCTTGCTGCGTCGAAGGACTTGCGGAACCAGCCATACAAACCGAGGCGCAGCACCTGGATCATCACCATTGCCCCGCCCCACAGATGAAGGTCGCGCGCGGGCGATATGCCCGTCAGCATGTACACCATGGCCACGATCGCGCCCAAGCCGGCCAGCGTCGACAAGGGACAGAAGTCATAGAGCCTGGCCATGCGTCTGGACAGGAGACGCACGTCCTCCTCATCGCGCATGGCGGCTGATTGCGCCATTGCCGAGCCGAGGTAGCCTGCGTTGCCGACAGGCGCCGCGGCCACGCCTGCCGGGGCGCCGCCATTTGCCATGCTGTCAGCCATTCTTCTCGCGGTCGGCCATTTCGCGATGGACTTCGGCCATATCGACATCCTTGCCCTGCGCGATCACCTGCTCCAGCGCCGGCGGCGGCAGCGCCCCGGCTTCCTGATACAGGATCACCTTGTCACGAAAGAGCATCAGCGTCGGGATGGATCGGATATTGAAAGCCGCCGCCAGTTCCTGCTGGTCCTCGGTATTGACCTTGGCAAACACGACATCGGCATGGCGTTCGGAAGCCGCCTCGAAATTCGGCGCAAATGCGCGGCACGGGCCGCACCATGGCGCCCAGAAATCGACAATGACCATGTCATTGCCGGTAACCACGTCCTCAAAATTGTCCTTGGTGAGCTCTACAGTGGCCATGGATTCCTCCGGGGTAAATGGAAATTCCGCAACGGACTTTCTGCATGGCCAGCTTGCCCGCTGGCGCTGCGAAATTGTCGCTGAAGTATATCAGGGGCAAGTGAGCAAAACGGCCCGAACAAACTGCAAAATTCCAAGACCGCGCCCGGGACAATGTCACTGCACCAAACTAGAATACCGGCGTGAATTCCCTCCGATCGTCCGCACCGAAGAAACAAGCCGCAAGACTGCGCCGCGGTCGCTTCGCCCCTTCGCCAACCGGTCCGTTGCATTTCGGTTCACTGGTCGCCGCGATGGGCAGCTGGTTGGACGCCCGCGCGCAGGGCGGCGAATGGCTGGTGCGCATGGAAGACATTGACCGGCCACGCGAAAAGCCGGGCGCCGCCGATGCCATCCTGCGCGCGCTGGAATCGTGCGCGCTCCACTGGGATGGCCCGGTCATGATTCAGAGCCGGCGCGACGAGGTCTATGCGGCAGCCGTGAGCGAGCTTGACCGCGCCGGACACCTCTACCCGTGCACCTGCACGCGTCGCGAAATAGCTGATTCGGTCACTGCAATGGATCGGCTTCTCGAAGGACAGGACATCGTCTATCCCGGCACCTGCCGTCGCGGATTGGCACCGGGCCGAACGCCACGCGCCTGGCGCGTGCGCGTGCCTCGCGAAACCATCGCATTCAATGACCGGATCCAAGGGCGCTGTTCGCAGAACTTGGAAAGCGAATGCGGCGACTTCGTCATCCGCCGGGCCGATGGATTGTTTGCCTATCAGCTGGCCGTGGTGGTGGATGACGCGGAACAGGGCATTACCGACATCGTGCGCGGAGCCGATCTGCTGTCATCGACACCACGGCAGATTCTCCTGCAGCGCCAGCTTGGCTACGCCACGCCGGCTTACGCGCATCTGCCCGTCGCGGTCAATGCTGACGGAGAAAAGCTGTCCAAGCAGACGCGCGCGGCCGCACTGGATGCAGAACACCCTTCACCGGACATGGTGCACGCACTGCGGTTTCTCGGCCAGTCGCCGGAAGAGTCATTGGCCAAGGCACGACCTGAAGAGATCCTGGCCTGGGCGCTGGAGCACTGGAACATGGATCGCGTGCCGCATCAATTGTCGATACCGGAACATTAATCAGCCAGCGCGGCCCTCAGCAGCGTGGCCGTTTCCTCGGGATAGACCATCGACGCCCGCTCATCCAGCATCATCATCATGCTGGATGCATCACTGACATGCAGTGCCGGATTGACGAACATGCGCGTCAGCACGCGCACCGACAAGGCATGAGTCAAGAGTCCGTCCCTGCCGAAGCGCGCGGGATAGAACGCCAGATTGAAACTCCACAGTCCGCGTTCAGTAAAACCGCGCAGGATGCGAACCAGGCCGCGCGAAAAATCGGCGATGTCGGCATTGGTGAGATCCGTCAGGCTGGTACGTCCCGGGAAGAACGCCTGGGCATCGCCCAGCAGTCCCGACGGCACGAATGGCACCAGCCAGGCCACATTGCCCACGCTGCCCAGCCAGCGCTCGCC
>CANIIN010000282.1 GCA_947467405.1 Betaproteobacteria bacterium
AGATGCCGCGATAGGCCGCCGCGCGAAGCGCCTCCGGGAGCGTCGACACGCCGTCGAGCAGGAACACGTTCACGGCGGCTACGAGCAGACTGCCGCCGATGATCGCGACCCGGCCGAGGGTCTGCATGGAGGTGTGCATCAGGCGCAGTTGTTCGGGCGACACCGGCCTGCCGTCCTCGTCCACATGCGGGACCGCTTCCACCGTCATCGCGTCGGCGACGACGTCCTGCACCACATAGCCCACCGGCGCGAGCAGCGCGGCGAGCACGTACCAGGTTTCCACCGGCATCATGGCGGCCATCGCATCGGTATTGCCCAGCAGCCCGACCATGATCAGCAGGCTTGCGGCGATCAGCGACGCACCGAGATACACCAGCAGCGACTTCCAGCGCCACATCAGGTCCACCAGATGCCCGAGCGGCATCTTCAGCGCCCAGGGCAGCCCGCCCCAGAAACCCAGCGCGGCGAGGAACTCCGCCGACAGCCCGAGCCGCTCCTTCACATAGAAAACGCCGACAATGCCGGTGAGCCCCGAGACGCCGGCGGCGACATACACCATCAGCGGGGGCAGGTAGGACAGGCGCATCTGCCGGCCCAGTTCGAAGAAATTGCGGTCCAGCCAGGCGAGGATTGAATTCATTGCGCTATTGTTGCGCATTTTTGCCGCTTGTCCAGCGATTCGCCTGCGCACGCGAAGGACGGGCGCACCGGGTCGGACAAGCCACCAAGGCGCAAAAAGCCCAACCGCCTTGGCTGGGCCGTCGTCACCGCGAGCAGGCGGGCAGTGATAAGCTGCCCGCGAGCCAAGACATTCCTTCCCGAAAACCGGACGCACACATGCACAATGAAAAAATCAAGGTTCGCACCGAGAGCGGACAATTGATGGAAGTCGTGGTCTTCAGCAAGCGTGCCAGCGGCATCACGATCGTTTTGGGCGAGGGAATTCACAATGTCACGTGTGAACTGTCGCCGACCAGCAAGGGACTTTCCTATGCCGGAAGCGTGATGGGTCGCGAACTCATCTACGAGCGCAGCCGCGAACAGGTGCAGGCCGACATCGACAAGGCCAACCCGGCACTACGCACGCCGCGCTAGCGTCCCGAGTCACGCAGTCGAGATGAGACAAATCGAAGCGGCACGGGCTACGCATGGTCCGATGAGATGCGCTGGCACCCGAGCTTGCCTATGCCCCACTAACCCGAATGAACACCCTGTACGTCCTGGTCAATGCTCGCCGGATCCAGAATCACAGTGATATCCGCATGCAGTCAGAAACCACCATCGATCGCGCAGTGGGGAGCACCATCGGCGTCAGCACCTCGCTGCGCTGGCTGGCAGCATGGCTGCTCGGCTGCTGCCTCGCCCTTGGCAGCATGCCTGCAACGGCTTTTCCCGTTTCCCCGTCAGCGGCAGAGATCGCGCAATTCGGCCCCTTGCACGCGGCCGCCCATCGTGGCGATGTCGCTGCCCTCGAACGCGCCATCGCGGCCAAGGCGAATCTCAACGCCCGCGATGGTTATGGCCGCACGCCGCTGCATGTCGCCGCCTGCGCGCGCCGCCATGACGCTATCCGGGCGCTCGCCAAAGGCGGGGCGGAACTCGGCGCCTTCGAGAATGACCGCTACGACGCCGTCACCATCGTCGGCATCCTGGGTGACGACGACACCCTGCGCGTGCTGCTGGCCGCCGGTGCCAGCGCCAAGCTCATCACCAGCATCCACGACGGTACTGCGCTCATTGCCTCCGCCCACCACGGCCACCCGGGCGTGGTGCGGCAACTCATCGCAGCCGGGGCGCCACTGGACCACATCAACATCCTGCACTGGAATGCCCTGATCGAAGGCGTGGTGCTGGGTGACGGCGGTGCACGGCATCAGGTGGTGCTGCGCGCCCTGCTCGAAGCCGGCGCCGATACACGCCTTGCCGACCGCGCCGGCAACACACCGCTGATGCTGGCAAATGGGCGCGGCTTTCGTGAAATGGTGCAGATGCTCGAAGCGGCCGGCGCGCGTCAGCGCTGAGCCATCGCTTCGGCAAGCCCTTGCGGGCCAGCCACGCTCACCCGCAGTGTGGAGTGCTTCCGGGCAGCGTGCTAGCCGAGGTGCCCGTGAAGATCGCCTATCCACGGGCATCTCCAAGGCATTGCGCTCCGGGTGCGCATCCGGGATGTTTCAGTACGGTACGTCCGCGAGAAACTCCCTGATGGCCATGAGCAGCGCGCGAGGCTGGTCTTCCTGCACGTAGTGGGATGAATCGGCAATCTGCACCAGTCGCGCATCGGGCAGCTGGCTGCGGAACTGCTCGAGGTTCTCGTGGTTTTGCGACTGGCTGTCCATGCCATGGATCACCAGACTGGGGCACTTTATCTTTGGCACCAGCGACCACAGCGTGTCGCGGCGCTCGCTCATGATGGTGGCTCGTTCTGCGGCGGGCTTCAGCGGTGCGATGTTCTTTTCGTAAAGCATGCGATAGCGGCCGTCGGCGCCTTGCTCGGTGCTGTACGACAGCTGGTAGCGCTTGTAGTCCTTGCTGCCGCGCGGGTTTTGGCGGTGCGAAGCCTCGACCGCTTCGTCAAGGCTGCGGGTCTGCGCGATGGCGGCGTTGTGCGCGTCGCCGTCCTTGTAGGCGGTGCGCAGCACCGACGGGCAGATATCCACGAACACCGCGGCCGCCAGCGTGTCGGGATGCGCGCCGGCGTAGGCGATGGCGTTGTTGCCGCCGAGGCTCATGCCCACCAGTGCGAATCGCTTCAGTCCCAGCGCCTTGACCGCTGCGACGATATCCTCGCGGGGCTGGTCGACGCCAAAGGCGTGCTGGCCGTCGGTGAGGCCGTGGCCGCGCTGGTCGATGGCGATGCAGTGGTAGTCGTCGCGCAGGGCCAGGCACAGCAGGTCCCAGGTGTGCGCGGTCATGGATGCGCCGTGCAGGAACACGATGGCGGGCTTGCCTGCGTTGCCCCAGTCCAGCGCATGCAGGCGCAGGCCGTTGGCGGCCAGGAAGCGCGATGTCGGCGCACTGCCGTCGGTGAAGGCAATATCCAGCGCCCCGGCCAGTTGGCACAGTTCGTCGATGCTGCCGGTTTCGTTCGAGTGGTTGTCCATGCGGGATTTCCTCTGGCTGCTTGGTGTTGCCGATGCGGTGTGCGCAGGCGATGTGTCGACGATTCAGTATGGAAGCCGCGAGGCGTCTTCCGACCACACCACCTTTTCCGCGCGCAGCGTGGCGATGTCCGCCGCCGAGTAACCGATCTCCTGCAGCAGCCGGTCGGTGTGGTCGCCGGCGAGGCTGCCGGGACCGCAGGTGACGGCGCTGTCCGAAAAAGTCATCAACGGACCGTGCCGCAGGTAGGGGCCGAAGCGCGGATGATCGCGCGGCAGGACCAGGCCATTGGCTTTCACATGCGGGTCGTCATGCCAGAACGCGCCCGTATCGGCGGCATCGGCCTGCACGCATCCCAGCTGCGCCAGGTGCGCTTCCCACGCAGCGGCATCGTCGCCGGCGAAGGCGACAGCCAATTGCTCGGCCAAGGCGGCATCGTTGGCGCGGCGTGCGACCACGGTTTTGAATCGCGCATCGGCACCGAGCGCGTCGAGCTTCATCGCCGCACACAGCTCGCGGAACCCGTCATCGCCGCCGATATCGATATAGATCCAGCCCTGGCGGCAGGTGTACAGGCGCGCCAGCGCGTGCAGGCCGCGCAGGTCCGCATCCACGCCGGCGCGCGGCGGCTTGCCGGCGTAGCGCAGGGCGTCGTCGAAATTGGCATACAGGCTGGCCTGCATCATGTCGACATTGATCTGCTGGCCGATGCCCAGCCGTCGCGCGGCGCGCAGGCCGAGCAGGGCGGCGCTGCTGGCGATCATGGAGGTGTTGGGATCGGGGTTCACGTCGTTGGCCCGATACAGGCTGAAAGCCCCCTTGACCAGCGCGTCGAGATCATCGGTCGCCGCCAGCGGCGTGCCGACCTGATGCAGCACGCCGCCGCACTGCGCGCCGGGTATGGGATGCGCGCAGGGACGATCGGCGCCGGGCGCGCTGGGGTGGTAGCCGTTGGCCGACACCCACACCACCTTGGGATTGAAGCTGCGCGCGCGCTCGTAGCCGAAGCCGAGCTTCTCGGGCACGCCGGGACGGAAGTTGTGCGCGATGAGGTCGGCCTTGGGCAGCAGGCGATCAAGGATTTCGCGGCCCTTGGGCGATTTCAGTTCGATGCAGATCGATTCCTTGCCGGCGTTGGGCTTCACCGGAATGATGTGCTGCGACATCATGCCGTTCAGCCAGCGTCCCGGATCGCCGCCGATGGGCTCTATCTTGATGATGCGCGCCCCCAGTTCGGACAGCCCGGCCATGGCCAGCGGCGTGGCTACCACGCTGGCGAATTCCAGCACCGTGACGCCTTTGAGCGGCGTATCGCTGCTGGTTCTTGCCGGTGACTGGGAGTTGGCGGGCATGGCCGCCGGACGCTTGCCCGATTCGTCGTCGGGCGCCGCATCGGGAACAGCACGGATGCGCGCCGGCGTGGCCGCGAAATGCGCGATCGGTCCCAGCCAGCGCATGGCCCCGAGTTGCGGGTGCGCGCAATCCACCACGTCGCCGGGTATCACCATGTCCGGATCGTCCAGCGCCTCCTGCGTGGTCTGGAACGGTGCGGCGGC
>CANIIN010000283.1 GCA_947467405.1 Betaproteobacteria bacterium
ATGATGCCGAGCGCAAAGATGGTGAAACGAGACAGCGCCCCACCCGAGAACATGTTGAACAGCCCTAGAATACCGCCCTGCTGCGTCTGGAAAAGTTCGGCCAGCTTGGAGGGATCGATTCCAGGCACTGGAATATGCGCGCCAATCCGGAATACCAGAAGCGCCCCGAGCAGAAACAGCAACCTGTTCTTCAGGTCGCCGTACTTGCCGGACTTTCCGATTTGTGGATTGGCTGTAGCCATGGACTATGCGCAGACCTGAATCAGGCCGTTGCCTTTTCCTTCTTGGGAAGCTTGCGCGGAGGCGAGACCACCACCAAATCGGTGACCGAACCGCCGGCCGCCTCGATGGCAGCACGCGCGCCCTTGGTCACACTGAGACCGACCACATTCACCTTGCGCGACAGCTTGCCCGCCAGGATGACCTTGGCCTGCTCGACGTGAATGGTGAGAATGCCCGCAGCCTTCAGCGTCTCGATATCAGCCTGGTCGCCCTGCACCTTGGCGAGGTCGGCCAGTCGGACTTCTTCGGAGCGGACCCGCGAAGAAAAACCACGCTTTGGCAGGCGACGCTGCAGCGGCATCTGGCCGCCTTCGAATCCAACCTTGTGAAAGCCACCTGAACGGGACTTCTGACCTTTGTGGCCACGTCCAGCGGTCTTGCCCAAGCCCGAGCCGATGCCACGTCCAACGCGACGGCGGGGCTTGCGTGCGCCGGATCCCGGCTTGATCGTATTCAGTTCCATGCTCATTTCCTTAGTGGCGCCCGCTTAGCCTTCGGCGCGAACGAGATAGAACACCGCATTGATCATGCCGCGATTTTCCGGCGTATCAATGACCTCGATCGTCTGGTTCAGGCGACGCAGACCGAGGCCGCGTACGGAAGCCCGGTGTGCCTTCTTGCACCCGATCGGGCTTTTCACCAGCGTTACTTTGATTTTCTTTTCAGCCATATCGTTACTCCAGCTCAGCTCGGATCAATGAGTCAGGTGGTAATGTCGGCAACCGTCTTGCCGCGCTTGGCGGCAACTTCGGAAGGCGTATTCATGCGCTTCAGCCCGTCAAGGGTTGCTCGCACGACGTTGTACGGATTGGTCGAACCGATGCACTTGGCCAAGATGTTTGTCACACCCATCACTTCGAACACGGCGCGCATCGGGCCGCCGGCGATGATGCCGGTACCGTCGGATGCGGGCTGCATCAGCACAGTGGACGCACCGTGATGTCCGATAACGGCATGGTGCAGCGTGCCCCTCTTGAGCTTGACGCGGAACAACTGGCGGCGAGCCTCGTCAAAAGACTTCTGCACGGCCACTGGCACTTCCCGCGCTTTTCCCTTGCCCATGCCGATTCCGCCATCCCCATCGCCGACAACGGTCAGCGCTGCGAAGCCGAGCACTCGTCCGCCCTTCACCACCTTGGTGACACGGTTGACGGCGATCATCTTCTCCTTGAGTCCGTCGGAACGCTCTTCTCCACCCTGCATTCTTGGTTGCATTCTTGCCATCGTGAACCTCGCTTAAAACTTCAGACCGGCTTCACGCGCAGCATCGGCAAGTGCCTTGATGCGACCGTGAAACTGATAACCGGAACGATCGAACGCAACGGATTCGATGCCCAGCCCTTTCGCCTTCTCGGCTATTCGTTTGCCAACCGCAGCAGCCGCCGCCGCGTTGCCACCATTGGCGATCGTGGCGCGCACTTCCTTCTCCAGAGTGGAAGCGCTGGTCAGCACCTTGGTGCCATCTGCCGAGAAAACCTGGGCGTAGATATGACCATTGGTGCGGTGAACAGCCAGACGAGCGATCCTGAGCTGATGGATCTTGTGCCGGGTCTTCGCCGCGCGGCGCAAGCGTGATACGTTCTTGTCGATCATGATCCGCTACCCCTACTTCTTCTTGGTCTCTTTGAGAACAACCTTCTCGTCGGCGTAGCGCACACCCTTGCCCTTGTAGGGCTCCGGCGGACGGACCGCGCGGATTTCCGCGGCGATCTTTCCAACGAGTTGCTTGTCGGTGCCCTTCACCAGAATTTCCGTCTGGGTGGGGGTCTCAACCTTGATGCCGGTGGGCATCTGATGAACCACCGGATGGGAAAATCCCAGCGCGAGGTTCAGCTTGTCGCCCTGAGCCTGCGCGCGATAGCCAACGCCGACCAGAGTCAGTTTCTTCTCGAAACCCTTGGTAACACCGGTGACCATGTTAGCCACCAATGCACGAAGCGTCCCGGACATGGCATTGCTCTCGTATGACTCGTTGGCGGCTGCAAAGACGAGATTCTCGCCATCCTTGACGACCTTGACCAGTCCGGTCAGTTTCTGTGCGAGCGTTCCAAGAGGCCCCTTCACCGACACTAGGTCGGCGGAGATGCTGACTTCCACGCCCTTAGGAACTGCTACGGGACTCTTTCCGATACGTGACATGTGGTATCCCCTTTACGCCACGATGCAGATGACTTCGCCGCCGACGCCGGTGGCGCGGGCCTTGCGATCAGTCATGACACCGCGGGAGGTGGAGACAATCGCCACACCTAGCCCGTTCATCACCTTGGGCAGGTCATCACGACCGCGATAAATGCGAAGGCCTGGTCGCGATACGCGCTCGATTTTCTCGATAACAGGCGAACCGGCGTAATACTTGAGACTGATCTCAAGTTGCGGCTTGCCGTCATTGGGCTGCTCGACAAAACCGTCGATGTAGCCCTCGTCCTTGAGGACCTGGGCGATTGACGCCTTCAGCTTCGAGGCGGGCATCGATACGGTGGTCTTTCCGACTTGCTGCGCATTACGAATGCGCGTCAGCATATCGGCGATAGGATCGGTCATGCTCATATGTTCTCCTTACCCGCTTCTTACCAAGAAGCCTTGGTCATGCCAGGCACTTCGCCACGCATCACCAAATCGCGCAACTTGCTGCGGCCAAGACCAAACTTGCTATAGACGCCACGCGGACGACCGGTGAGCTTGCAACGGTTGCGCACGCGGGATGGCGATGCATTACGAGGCAGCTGATGAAATTTATCACGCGCCTCCTGGCGCTCTTCCTCAGAGCGACTGGTATCACTGATGATCGCCAGCAGCTCGGCGCGCTTGACCGCATACTTCGCGACAGTCTTGCGGCGCTTCTCGTTGCGATTGATCAATGCGAGCTTGGCCATATCGATCCTTTAGTTCTTGAACGGGAACTGGAAGGCCGCCAGAAGCGCGCGCGCCTCATCGTCAGACTTCGCCGTCGTGGTAATGCTGATATTCAACCCGCGGAGCGCGTCGATCTTGTCGTACTCGATCTCTGGGAAAATGATCTGTTCCTTCACACCCATCGAGTAGTTTCCACGACCGTCGAAAGCGCGCGCCGAGATACCGCGGAAGTCGCGGATACGGGGAATCGCGATGCTGACAAGACGATCCAGGAATTCGTACATGCGTGCACCTCGCAGGGTCACCATGCAACCGACCGGGTAGTCCTTACGCACCTTGAAGGTGGCAATCGACTTCTTGGCCTTCGTGGTCACCGGTTTCTGCCCGGCAATCTTGGTCAGATCACCAACGGCATGATCCAGAATCTTCTTGTCCTGCACCGTCTCGCCGACACCCATGTTGAGGGTGATCTTGCGAATGCGTGGGACTTGCATCGCGGTCTTGTACCCGAACTTCTGCATCATGTCGGGTACGACCTTCTCGAGATATTGCTGCTTTAAGCGCGCCATCGTCTTTCCTCTGCTCAGGCGTCGACCATCTCGCCGTTGGACTTGAACACCCGGACCTTGCGGTCTCCGTCGATGATCTTGAAGCCAACGCGATCGGCCTTCTGCGTCTGGGGGTTGAACAGGGCAATGTTGGAGGTGTTGATGGGCATGTCCTTGTCGACAATGCCGCCAGTCTGCCCCTTCATCGGGTTCGGCTTGACATGCTTCTTGACGCGATTGACGCCCTCGACAACCACATGATCCTTGTCGACGCGACGAACCACTACGCCACGCTTGCCCTTGTCACGCCCGGTAAGGACGATGACGTTATCGCCTTTTTTCACGCGCTCCATGTCAGAGAACCTCCGGCGCAAGTGAAACGATCTTCATGAACTTCTCAGTACGAAGTTCACGTGTGACCGGCCCGAAGATACGGGTGCCAATGGGCTCCAACTTCGCCGTCAGCAGTACCGCCGCATTGGAGTCGAAGCGGATGAGACTGCCATCCTGACGACGGACACCCTTTGCGGTGCGAACCACGACTGCGTTGTAGATTTCGCCCTTTTTGACGCGGCCTCGCGGAGCAGCGTCTTTGACGCTGACCTTGATCACGTCACCAACGGAGGCGTAACGGCGCTTTGAACCGCCGAGAACTTTGATACACATTACTGAACGTGCGCCAGTGTTATCGGCCACGTCCAGAACGGTTTGCATCTGGATCATTGTGTTTTCTCCAACTTATCCTGCAGCAGCATCGCTTATCGGGCGCGACTGACGGCAGACGACAGTTTTGGACCCCGCTCGGGGAAGGGCTCCGGTCCGTCTGCCTCAAGCGCGCCCCGGAAAATCCGGGAGCACCTTCGGGTATATCGGGCCGAAGCAGGAAAGAACGCTAGTATAACCTGAATCTGAAACCGATTGCAAACAGAAAATCAGATTCCTCTGCTTTTCTCCAGCAACTTCGCAACA
>CANIIN010000284.1 GCA_947467405.1 Betaproteobacteria bacterium
CTTCCGCAGATCAAGCCGCCTTGATGAAACGCTCGAGGTGGTGATCGGTGTCACCCAAGATGAAGTCCACCAGCGTCAGGCGCTTGGCGTAGTGCGCCGCGGCCATCTCGTTGGTCACGCCCATGCCGCCGTGCATCTGGATCGCCGACTTGGCGATGGCGCGACCGGAGCGACCGATGTAGACCTTGGCCGCCGACACCGCGCGACGACGCTCCACCGCGTCCGGGGAGCGCGCCTTCATCGCGGCCAGATAGGCCATCGATTTGGACTGCTCGGCCAGCACGAACATGTCCGCCGCATAGTGCTGCAGGATCTGGAATTTTCCGATGGGCTGGCCGAACTGCTGGCGGTTCTTCATGTAATCGACCGTCATGGCGTTCAGGGTCTGCATGGCGCCCACCGCTTCGGCGCACAAGGCAGCTGCGCCGCTGTCGGCCACGGCTTCGATGATGGGCAGGGCCTGTCCCTCGCCGCCGATCCGCGCATCGGCGCCGACGCGCACGTCTTTCAAGGTGATCTCCGCGGCGTGCCGCCCGTCGCCGGTGCGGTAGTCCTTGGCCTTCAGGCCCGCCGCACCCTTCTCGACGATGAACAGGCTGATGCCCTCGGCGTCGCCAACGCGACCCGAGGTGCGTGC
Organism: Betaproteobacteria bacterium; assembly: GCA_947467405.1. Classification (GTDB taxonomy): domain Bacteria; phylum Pseudomonadota; class Gammaproteobacteria; order Burkholderiales; family SG8-39; genus CAIYPG01. The sequence continues at coordinate 638 of CANIIN010000284.1, forward strand.
CGACACGATCAGGCGATCGGCCTGCGCGCCGTGCAGCACCACGGCCTTCTTGCCCGAGATCAGATAACCGGTACCGTCCTTGACCGCCTTGGTCTTGACGCGATTCAGGTCGAAGCGCGAGGCCGGCTCGGTGAACGCGGTGGACGCAATCAACTTGCCTTCGGCGATGCCCGGCAGGATGGCCTGCTTCTGCGCGGTGGTCCCGAAGCGATTGATCAGGCCGCCGGCCATGACCACGGTGGCGAAATACGGCTCCACCATCAGCGCATTGCCGATGGCGTTCATCACGACGATGGTCTCGACTTCCCCGCCGCCGATGCCGCCATATTCTTCGTCGAACGTCAGGCCCAGCAGGCCCATGTCGGCCAGTTGCGACCACACTTCACGACTGAATCCACCGGGCTTGGCGAGATAGGTCTTGCGCTGCTCCCAGGTGTACTCGCGCTCGACGAACTTCTCGAGCGATTCCTTCAGCAGCTTCTGCTCTTCGTTGAAACTGAAATCCATGTTGTTCCCCCTCGTTCGTCCCGCTGCGCCCTGCGCGCGGGACTCGGAATGATTGATGTTGGCTCGCGGCCTACTGGCTAACTACAGGCCCAGCACCATCTGCGCGATGATGTTGCGCTGGATCTCGTTGGAGCCGCCGTAGATGGACGACTTGCGCCACGAGAAATAGTTGCCGGCCAGCGGCGCGGAATACTTCGGGCCGACGCCGCGCGACACCTTCTTCAGTTCCAGCGCCTCGGGCTGGAACGGCAGCGCATACGGACCTACCGCCTCCATCATCAGCTCGGCCAGCATCTGCTGGATCTCGGTGCCCTTGATCTTCAGCACCGACGCCTCGGGGCCGGGCGCCTTGTCGCGCTCGGACAGGATGCGCATCACGGTCATCTCCAGCGCCATCAGTTCGATCTCGACGTTGGCGATGCGCGCGGCGAACAGCGGGTCTTCGGCGAGTGGCTTGCCGTTGCGTTTCTCCTGGCGGGCGATTTCCTTCAGCGACTGCAGTTCGCGCTTGGAGGCGCCCACGCCGGCGATGCCGGTTCGCTCGAAGCCGAGCAGGTACTTGGCGTAGGTCCAGCCCTTGCCCTCCTCACCGACCAGGTTCCTGGCCGGCACCCGCACGTTTTCCAGGAACACTTCGTTCACGTGATGCTCTTCGTCCAGCATGATCAGCGGGCGCACCGTGACGCCCTTTGCCTTCATGTCGAGCAGCAGGAAGGAGATGCCCTCCTGCTTGCGCGCGCCGGTGCTGGTACGCACCAGGCAGAACATCATGTTGGCGTGCTGCGCCAGGGTGGTCCAGATCTTCTGGCCGTTGACAATGTAGTCGTCGCCCTGCCGCTCGGCGCGCGTCTTGAGCGACGCGAGATCGGAACCCGCACCCGGCTCGGAGTAACCCTGGCACCACCAATCCGTGTTCTCGCGGATGCGCGTCAGGTAGTGCTCCTTCTGCCACGGACTGCCGAAGGCCATGATGACGTGCCCCACCATGTTCAGCCCGAACGGGATCAGTCGCGGCGCACCCAGCGTCGCGGTCTCCTCGTCGAAGATATGGCACTGCACCGGCGACCAGCCGCAGCCGCCGTATTCCTTGGGCCAGTGCCCGGCCAGCCAGCCCTTTTTCGCCAGGATGTCCTGCCAGCGCACGGAGTCGCTCTTCTCCAGGCGGCGGTGATCCAGCACCTTGCTGGCAATGTCCTGCGGCAGGTTGTCGCGCACGAAAGTGCGCACCTCTTCGCGGAAGCCTTGTTCGTCCGCCGTGTATTCGATGTCCATGGAACTCCTTGTCGATGCTGGTCAAACTCGTTAGGTGGAGCGCTGACCCGCAGCTTGCGTCCGGCATGCGGCGATCCGGTGCGTCGGCGCTCGTGTGCACATAAATGCTCCGCTTCGCGACGTCGGATGGTATTCAGCGACGACTATGTTAGCCGGTTCAACAGGTCCCTGCCAGCGCACCAATGCCGCCTGCCGCGCTGTTTTTCGCCGTGTTTGCCGACTTGTTTCGCGCCCCGCAGCCAGACACCAACCTGATACCATTCCGCGCACGTTTCCCGCCATGGCGGCGCCACCGCGCCGCGGCCTTTTCACCCTCACTCCAGCGGACCGACATCCATGCGCGCAGCCCTGTTCAGAGCGTTCGGAAACATCGACCAATTGCAGGTCGAGGACATCCCCTCACCCGTCCCCGAGAAGGGGCAGGTTGTCGTCTCGGTGAAGGCTGCCGGCGTGGCCTACCCGGATGTGCTGATCGCGCAGGACAAGTACCAGAACAAGCCCGAACTGCCGTACTCGCCGGGCGGTGAGGTGTCCGGCATCGTCAAGCTGGTCGGCGAAGGCGTGACGCGCTTCAAGCCCGGCGACGCGGTCATCGCGCGCCCCGGCAGCAACGGCTGCCGCGAAGAGGTGGTGGTACCGCAGGGCGTGGTGTGGCCCATGCCGGCGGGTCTGGACTTCAATGTCGCCGCCGGATTCGGCAGCAACTACTTCACCAGCTACTACGCATTGCGCGACCGCGGCCAATTGAAAGCAGGTGAAACCCTGCTGGTGCTGGGCGCCTCGGGCGGCGTCGGCCTGGCGGCCGTCGACATCGGCAAGATGATGGGCGCACGCGTCATCGCCTGCGCCTCCAGCGACGAAAAGCTCGACATCTGCCGCCAGGCCGGCGCCGACGAACTGGTCAATTACGAGAAGGAAGACCTGCGCGACGCCATCAAGCGCCTCACCGGTGGCAAGGGTGTCGACATGGTCTACGACCCGGTCGGCGACAAGTACGCCGAGCCCGCCGTGCGCGGCATGGCCTGGAACGGCCGCTACCTGGTGATCGGTTTCGCCGCCGGCGCCATCCCGAAGATCGCCCTCAACCTGGTGCTGCTGAAAGGCTGCGCCATCGTCGGCGTGCTGGCCGGCGCGCATGGCATGCGCGATCCGAAGCATTACCGCAGCATCATCGGTGAACTGCTGGAACTCATCCATGCCGGCAAACTGCACCCGCTGATCTCGGCTACCTATCCGTTGAAACGCACCGCCGACGCGCTGAACGCCATGCTCAAGCGGCAGGCGGTGGGCAAGGTCGTCGTCACAATCTGAAAAGCACTGATTGGAACTGAAATGAAAGCCGTCATCTGCAAGCAAGCCGGATTACCCGACACCCTGGTCGTCGAGGACATCCCCTCACCGCGCGCCGGTCGCGACGAAGTCGTGCTCACCGTCAAGGCGGCAGCGGTGAACTTTCCTGATTACCTGATGCTGCAGGGCAAGCACCAGACCCGTCCCGAGTGGCCTTTCACGCCCGGCTGGGAAGTGGCCGGCGTGGTCAAGGAAATCGGCGCCGGCGTGACCGGCATCCAGATCGGCGATCACGCCGTGGCGCAGATCAAGTGGGGCGGCTATGCCGAAGAAGCGCTGGTGCCAATGTCGCGGTACTGGGCCATCCCGAAGGAAATCGATTTCGTGTCGGCTGCGGCCTTCCCGCTCGCCTATGGCACCAGCTATCACGCACTGAAGGATCGCGCCCACCTGCAGAAGGGTGAAACGCTGCTGGTCCTTGGCGCCGCCGGCGGCGTGGGCATCGCCGCCGTGCAATTCGGCAAGTTGATGGAGGCACGCGTCATCGCCTGCGCATCCAGCGCCGAGAAGCTCGCCATCTGCAAGGCGCACGGCGCCGACGAACTCGTCAACTACAGCACGGAAGACCTGCGCGAAGCCATCAAGCGCCTCACCGGTGGCAAGGGGGTGGACGTGGTGCTCGACCCGGTCGGCGGAAACTACGCCGACCCTGCCGTGCGCGGCATGGCCTGGGGCGGGCGTTACCTGGTGGTGGGATTCACCGGCGGATTCATCCCGAAGATTCCACTCAACCTGGTGCTGCTGAAAGGCTGCGCGCTGGTGGGCGTGGCCTGGCACACCTTCGCCGACCGCGACCCGAAAACCGGACTCGAAACCTTCAACGACATGGCGCGCTGGATCGCCAGCGGCGAACTCAAACCGTTGGTCAGCGCCACCTA
>CANIIN010000285.1 GCA_947467405.1 Betaproteobacteria bacterium
AGCGTGCTGGCACGGCGCCGGGTGAAGGAAATGATTGCTGCAGAAACTGCCGGCGCGACAACACTGGCAGGATAGGTCCACCAACTATTAATGACTTTTTGGAGCGATCGACAGTCCGGATCGACGCCTTAACAGGCGGCCGTCATCCCGAACCCAGGCAAGCGCTGATCAAGTTCCGACTCTGCACAACGCCGTCGGCGCTTCCCTCTGACGTGGGGGATAGACAAGGGGGCTTGCCCCCTTGTTCAGCGCATACCTAGACGTTGAACAGGAAGTGCATGACGTCGCCATCCTTGACGACATACTCCTTCCCTTCTTTCTGCAACTTGCCTTTTTCCCTGGCGCCCTGCTCGCCTTTGCAGGCGATGAAGTCGTCGTAGGCAACCACTTCGGCACGGATGAAACCGTGCTCGAAATCGGTGTGGATTACACCGGCTGCCTGCGGCGCGGTGGAACCGGCATGGATGGTCCAGGCACGTACCTCTTTCACGCCTGCAGTGAAGTAGGTCTCCAGGCCCAGCAATTTGTAGCCGGCGCGGATGACGCGGTTCAGGCCCGGTTCTTCCATGCCCATGTCGTCCAGGAACATCTGCTTGTCTTCGTCGGACAGGTCGGCGATCTGCGCTTCCATGGCGGCGCTGATGGCCACCACCGGCGCGCCCTCCTTCTTCGCATAGTCCTCGACACGCGACAGCAGCGGGTTGTTCTGGAATCCGTGCTCGCTGACATTGGCCACGTACATGGTGGGTTTCATGGTGAGCAGGAACATCGGCTGCACCACGGCCAGTTCTTCCTCGGACAGGTCGAGCGTGCGCGCGGGCAGACCCTTGTCGAGCACCGCCAGCACCTTTTCCAGCACGGCCACCATGCGCACAGCCTCCTTGTCAGTGCCCGACTTGGTCAGCTTCTGGTTCTTATGCAATTGCTTCTCGACAGCCGCCAGATCGGCCAGCGCGAGCTCGGTATTGATGGTCTCGATGTCCGAGATGGGATCGACCTTGCCGGCCACGTGCACGACATTAGGGTCCTCGAAACAGCGCACCACGTGCGCAATCGCGTCAGTCTCGCGGATGTTGGCAAGGAATTTGTTGCCCAGGCCCTCGCCCTTGGACGCGCCCGCCACCAGACCGGCGATGTCGACGAATTCGACGACGGCGGGCAGCACCTTCTGCGGCTTGACGATGTCCGACAGCGCCGCAAGGCGCGGGTCCGGCACTTCGACGATGCCCACGTTGGGCTCGATGGTGCAGAACGGATAGTTCTCCGCCGCGATACCGGCCTTGGTGAGCGCGTTGAACAACGTTGATTTACCAACGTTTGGAAGACCGACGATGCCGCACTGAACTGCCATGTTTACCTCATTGCCTGGACTGATTTAGGGGGAAACAAACCGTCGCGACGATCAAGCATCGCGCCAGTTCAATATCACTTGTTACTTCGTATGCAGCTTCAGCATGGCCGCCGTCATGTCTCCCTGCAGCACCAGCGGCATGCAGTCCAGTGACTTGTCCATTGCTTCGTCGATGGCCTTGCGATCGGTCGGCGACGGCGAAGACAGCACGTAGTCGGCGACCATATCGCGATCGCCGGGATGGCCGATGCCCACGCGCAGACGCCAGAAATTCTGCGACCCCATGGCGGCAGAAATGTCCTTCAGCCCGTTATGCCCGCCCGCGCCGCCGCCAAGCTTGAGCTTGGCGGCACCGGGCAGGAAATCCAGTTCGTCATGCACCACGAGGATTTCCTCGGGCTTGATCTTGAAGAACCGCGCCAGCGCGCCAACCGATTTGCCGGACAGGTTCATGTAGGTCTGCGGCAGCACCAGCCAGATCTCGCCGCCGGGCGCTCCGTGGCCGCCATGGGCCGGCGCGGGGAACTTGCCGACCAGGCCGTGATAGCGCGAGTTGGCCGACAGCGTGACGCGATGCTGGTCGGCCAGTTGGGTGACCAGCCAGAAACCGACGTTATGCCGGTCCCTCTCGTGCTGGCGACCCGGGTTGCCTAGTCCGGCAATCAGCTTGATGGGCGCGTGGGACATGATCGGTTCGAATGAGTGCGAAAAGGGCGTTGCGTACGCAGTTCGGAAATTACCAACAGGAAGAAAAAAGGCGCGGCAAACCTGCCGCGCCTTTCATTCGCCACGGACAGATTACTTCTTGCCGCCCTTGTCGTCCTTCTTGCCGCCCTTGTCGTCCTTCTTGTCGCCGGCGGCGGCTTCCTTCTGCTTGGCTGCCGGCACATCGGCCGCGGTCGGTGCAGCGGCCACAGTCGCCTCTTCTTCCGCGATGGCTGCGCGCGGGATCGCCGCGGTGGCAACCGAGAGGTTTTCCTGGGCGCGAATGGCGACTTCGACGCCATTCGGCAGTTTCAGGTCGCGAACGTGCACGGAATGACCCACGGTGATCTCGGACAGGTCAACGGTAATGAACTCCGGCAGATTGGCCGGCAGGCAGCGAATTTCGATTTCGCTGATGCTGTGGTTGATCAGTGCACCGTTCAGCTTCACCGCCGGGGAAGCATCCGCATTGATGAAGTGCAGCGGCACCTTCATGTGGATCTTCTCGTCAGCCGAGACGCGCTGGAAATCGACGTGCTGCACCTGCACCCGGAACGGATGCATGTTGGCGACGCGCAGCAGCACCTGTTCCTTGACGCCATCCACCGTCATGTCGAGGATGGATGCGTGAAACTTCTCGTTGCGCAGTGCGTGAAACAGCGCGTTGTGGTCGAGCTCGATGTTGACCGCATCTTTCTTGCCCCCGTAAATGATGCCGGGGACCTTGCCGCTGCGGCGCAGGCGGCGGCTCGCACCCGTTCCCTGCAATACGCGCTTTTGCGCGATGACTTCTAGTGCCATGATGGCCTCCAAATGATGGAATATCCGCGACCAGGTATTCCGTTATAAAAACTGCCCAATGCATCCGGCTTGTGGCCAACGCATTATTTCGCTTCGTTACGTGCAGCAAAATACAAACTTCAAGTTCCGTCATGCGTGATGCCACTGCACGGTCAGGAGCGCCAAGCGCTCCCGCTCCGCGGCCTACTCCATGAACAGCGAGCTGACCGAATCCTCATTGCTGATACGAAGGATGGTTTCGGCCAAGAGGCCTGCCACCGACAGCACTCGTATCTTCTTGCATTCCTGCGCTTCCTTGGACAGCGGGATGGTGTCCGTCACCACCAGCGCGTCCATGGCCGAATCCTGAATACGCTCCACCGCGCCGCCCGAGAGCACCGGGTGGGTACAGTAGGCCACCACGTGCTTGGCGCCATCATCCTTCAGCGCCTGCGCCGCCTTGCACAGCGTGCCGGCGGTATCGACGATGTCATCCATGATGACGCAGGTACGACCCCGCACGTCACCGATGATGTTCATCACCTCCGACACATTGGCCTTCGGGCGCCGCTTGTCGATGATCGCGAGGTCTGAGTCCAGACGCTTCGCCATCGCCCTCGCGCGCACCACGCCGCCCACATCGGGCGACACCACCATCAAATCTTCGTAGCCGTGCTTCCACACGTCGCCCAGCAGCACCGGCGTGGAATAGATGTTATCCACCGGCACGTCGAAAAAACCCTGGATCTGATCGGCATGCAGATCCATCGTCATCATGCGGTCGATACCGACCGCCTGGAGCATGTTGGCCACCACCTTGGCGCTGATCGCGACGCGCGCCGAGCGCGGACGACGATCCTGGCGCGCGTAACCGAAGTACGGCACGGCGGCCGTCACCCGCGTTGCCGAGGCGCGCTTCAATGCGTCAGCCATCAGCAGCACTTCCATCAGGCTGTCGTTGGTCGGCGAACAGGTGGACTGCAGGATGAAGCAGTCCTTGCCACGAACGTTCTCCAGCACTTCGACGTTGATCTCGCCATCGGAGAACTTGGTGCAGGTAGCGTGTCCGATGGGGATATTCAACCGCCGCACGACCGCGTGCGCCAGCATCGGGTTCGCATTCCCGGTAAACACCATCAGGCTTTCATAGGCCATGGTTCGGTTCGCTCCGACGTGCCTGAGGCAATTCAGTTTCCATAAACGCCACACGCCGCTTGCGGCGGCGTGCTGCGCGGCGTGCTGCGTATTCCACGTATTGCGCCATTTGCAGTCGATGCACGACAAATGCATCGCAACTGGCTGGGGAGGAAGGATTCGAACCTTCGCATGCCGGAATCAAAATCCGGTGCCTTAACCAGCTTGGCGACTCCCCAAGTTCTGCCTGAAACCGACCATCACGGCCTGTTTCCGATTATTCCTGATCTTCAACTACTTTTGCTGCTCGTACTGCAAGTGGCGAAGCGGATGCGCATCCAGCCCCTTGACGATCAATCCACGCATTCCCGCGGGCATCGCTGCCAAGATGCGCCGGGCTTCGGTCTCGCTCCCGACTTCGGCGAAGACACACGCCCCGGAACCGCTCATTCTCACCGGCACCGCCGGCGCCAGCCGCCGTAACCAATCCAGATGCCGCGCGACCTCCGGATACCGTCTGCAGACCACTGGCTCAAGATCGTTACGCCCGAAACCCGCTTCCCAAGCCGGCCAGACCCTGCTGCCGTCTGTCGCGCTCCCGGTCGATACCGCCGCCAAAGAGGGATTGGAAGCGCCTGAAAAGCCTAGTATTTTGATGCTTTTGGTATC
>CANIIN010000286.1 GCA_947467405.1 Betaproteobacteria bacterium
CGCCAGGCCGCCTCACGCTGGCGACCCTCTTCGACAAAGCCGGTGCGGGCATGGATGATCTGTGACGCCGAGTTGGGCGCCAGATAGTTTGACATGATCTTGCGCAGGCCGAGTTCCTCGAAACCGCGCCTGACGATCTGCCGCAGCACGGCGCCGCCCAATCCCTTGTTCCATGCTGCGCGCTCGCCGACAACGATGAAGAAGCGCGCCACGCCGTTGACCAGGTCATAGTCTTCAAGACCTGCCATGCCGACGAACCGTCCCTCCATTTCGATGGCCAGACGACACCAGGCCTCGCCCATGACGAAGCCCAGCGCATGCGGGTACAGGATCGGACGCTGGCAGCGGTCTTCCAGCCACACCGTGACTTCCGGATCCGCCATGAACGTGCAGTAGGCGATTGCGTCCTCATATCGTGGCGGTCTCAGGATATAGGTCGGGCTCATGGTCGTGTCACTCGCGGGAATGAATGAGAGGTTTGCTTGCCGGCTGCAGCAATTATTGCAGTGTTCAGGAGGATTGATTCAGCAATGGCGCAAGCTGCACGCCGAGGATGCTGCCCTTGATGCGCTTGGCCGCGGCGACCAGATGGATCAGCCGTTCGGCTGTCGGCACAGTCAGGCCGCTGGCCTGCGCAATGGCGGCAGGTGAAAACGCACCACCCGCGATGGTCGCCAGACCGAGGTCAAGGCGCTCGAAACTCAGTTCGGAATGGATGGCATTGGCCAGCGCGATCTCCGCAGCGGAGAAATCACGCTGCGCGCCGATCGGCGCCGCATTCACCATCCAGTAGGAGAGGTCTTCAAGATCGCTTTCACCCTGCCAGTAGCCGGCCGAGGCCGGCTGGCGGATGACTTCATCGCGGCATCCCATTGCACGCGCCAGCTGATAGACCTGCGTCTTGTAGAGATGGGCAATCGGCCCCAGGTGCCAGATGCCGTCGCCCAGCCGAACGAAAAATCCGCATTCCACTTCCGTGCGGTTGGAGGTGCCCAGGGTGACGTAACCGCGATCGTGATAAGTCGAATAGATCACGGTGCGCAGCGAATTCTTGGCGCGCCCGACATCCAGGAACCCGTCCTTGCGAAAACCTTCGCCCGGATCCGCATCGGCCAGTGCGCCGATCAGCGCGCCCGGCCAGGCGCCGAGCGGCAGTTCGGCCAGTGCAACGCCCAGCTCTGCCGCCAGCGTGCGCGCATTGTGCAGATGCCGGTCTTCCATCCCGGACTGCAGCACCGTGAAGAATTTGACGCGTCGCACGCCAAGCGCCTTGACCGCAATTCGCGCGGTGAGGTCGGAGTCGATTCCACCCGACAGTCCCAGCACCACGCTCTGCGCGTCGGCCACGTGGTTGCGCAGAAAGGCGGCAATGCGCTCGATCTCGGCGCTGATCCGTGAAGCATCCAGTTGCAGGTCAGTTGTGCTCATGATGCAGAGTTCATCGGTGCGACGCCGAGCAGGCGTGCGATCGCCGGCAGTGCGCGTTCGGCCGGTTGAATCAGCATGATGTCGCCGGGAAACACCGGACAGGCAAGGGTTCCCATGGTGATGAAGATGCTCTTTGCACCCCTGGCCCGCGCCGTCGCGACCAGGTTCAACGCAGCACCGACCGCGAGTTGGGTGCCGACCACCAGCAGCACCCGGCAATTCGAGACCGCTTGCAGAGCCGCCTGCCAGACAGCCGCTGGAATTTCCTCCCCGAAAGCAATCACGGCCGGCTTGAGAAATCCGTTGCACTGCGGGCAAAGCAGGTCACCGGCGAACCAGGCGTCATCTGCAGGCCATTCATGACCGGCCCCGCATTGCAGGCAGCGCACCTTGAAGATCGTTCCGTGCAGGTCGACCACGTTCCGGGCGCCGGCCTTTTGATGCAGGTCATCGACGTTCTGCGTGACCACGGTCGAGACCAGTCCATGAGCTTCGATGGCCGCGAGGGCGGCGTGACTCGCGCACGGACGGGCCTGATTGGCCACGGCGCGAAAGCGCGCGCAGGCCGCCCAATAGAGCGCCCGCGAACCCGGGTCGGACAGGAAGGCGCCGTAGCCATACCTGGCCAGTGGAACGCCCACATCAAGCCAGGCACCCGCCGTGTAGTCGGGAATGCCGGCGGCCGTGCTGATACCTGCGCCGCTCAGTACGACCGCACCTCCCCGCCCTGCCGCAGTGATTTGTCGAGCAGCGGCTTGCGTGGATGGGTCCATGCACAGCACGCGATCACGCCCCAGGCACAACAACGTTGCGACCCACAGGCCGATGAACAGCGGCGCCATCAGTGGAGGCACCGCTGCAAGCGCGGGCAGCGCCATCCACGCCAGCCACACGGCCGCCGCGGCAACCGCGGCGATGGCGCCGGCCACCCAGCCCAGGCGAAAACCGGAAAGCATGGTGATGGCGGCAAAGAATGCCGGCGTGACGGTAAACGCCCACAGACCCGCGGCGCCGATCGACCAGGGGTCCTGGCCCGACCAATGCATCATCCCCACCGTGAACACGGCCAGCAGCATCGTTGCAATCGCTACGCGGCCGTTTTTGCGCAACACGCCGATGACGATGCAGGCGATGGCCAACCCGATCTCGGTCGCACTGGGGTCGAGCGGCACGGGATAGGCCCAGAAATTCGCACCGAGAACGGAAAACACGCCCAAGGCAATCCACACGGTCATCAATCCCGGCAGGGCAAACGGCGGCAGTCCCAGTTTGGCCATGATTCGATGCACCGGGCTGCGCAACGCCAGGCATAGCAGCAGGAACAGTGGAAACAGCAGAACCGGTGCGCCGCCACGGGCCAGCACACTGCCCCACAGCAGGCCTACGATCGCGCAGTCATAGGCGCCGAACCCCGCCTGCCACTCCCATTCAGTTTGGCGAAACACGCGTCGCCCCAACGCGACGGCAAACAGGGCTCCCAGCGCCGTGCCGACTGCGCTCCATGGGGAAAGAAATGCCGTTGCGGCCAGTACCAGCAAGCCATCCAGCCAATGGTCGAGAAACGCGATCTGCGCGATTCCTCGCAGCCACGTGCCGCCCGCGTCACGCCAGGTACTGGCGGGCGCGCCGGCTTCGTTCAATTGCCGGCACCTCTTGACTTGAGCCGCGCGGGCAACTTGTCGAGTGCAAAGATGTCGCTTCGGGTTTCGCGCTTGCGGATGACCTCCGGCCCCTTGCTCCCCATCAGCACCACGGCGGGTCGCGGCTGGATGAATTGCATCGACTGGGTCAGGCAGTAAGCGCCGACGTTGGAGACCACCATCGGCGCACCGATCGGCATGGGCGGAAGCATCACGCGTTCGCGCAGGACATCGACCTGCATGCACAGCGGACCGAACACCGATGTCGCGCGACTGCCGTCCGCGGAACGCAACTTTTCGCTGGCCGCATAATCGATGCCGTGATCGTACCAATAGGCTGTCGGCAGAAGGTTGACGCCGGCATCGACGATGATGGCATCGCCCCGACCCACAACATTCTTTCGGGCAACCACGGTACAGGCCAGTCGCATGGCCACGTCTACCACCGCTCGTCCGGGTTCCAGCATCATGACGGGACGTTCGCCGAAAGCCTTGCGCGACCTGCCCAGCGCGCCCACGATGGCCTCGGCAAACGGCACCAGGTGCCGGCCGTTGGCGCCTGATCCCTCCTGAACATCGAACGCCGGCTTGAGCCGAATGCTGGACGGGTAGCCGCCTCCGAAATCCGCGATGGTCGGCGCCATGCCGAGTTCGCGCGCCCGCCTGGCTATCCCAATCAGAACCTGCGCCGCCTTGGCATAGATATTGGGATTGACCTGGAAGGTGCCGGAGTGGTTATGCAGTGCCTCCAGGTTCAGTGAGCGCCCGGCTTTTTTCACCCTGCCTAACGCTTCGATCACGTCGCCGTTGTCGGCGCTGAATCCGAACTTGGTCCAGGACTGCGGACCATGCTGGAAGTTGATGCGCAATCCGGTTCTTGCCGTCTTGCGCAGCGCGCCAGCCACCTCGATCAGCAGATCCAGTTCGTCAAAATTATCGACATTGACCAGCGCGCCTTCGGCTACGGCACGCTCCAGTTCCTCGCGCCGCTTGTAGGGACCGTTGAAGACGATCTGCGCGCCCGGCATGCCGAGCGAGCGCGCCAGATCGTATTCCATGCCCGACACCACTTCGGCCCATGCGCCTTCCTGATGCAGGATCGAGCACACGGCCGGAAGGTAGTTGGTTTTGTACGAGTACGCGACCACGGTATCGACGCCGGGCGCGGTAAAGGTGTCGCGAAAGGAACGGAACTGCGCCCGCAGCGCCTTTTCGGACACGATGTACAACGGTGACCCGAATTCGGCCAGCAGGGCGCCGACATCGCCGATATCCTCGAAAGCGGATTCGGCGGAAGCAATATCGACCGTACGATGCTTCTGCATGCCCATTGGAGACAGCAGTTCCAGCTTGGGAGCCACATAGGGGCGCCGTGCCGTGCTGCGTGGTGCGGCGGACTTCTTTTTCTTAACGTCCATGACTGACCTCGCCGCGATTCACGAATGCGGCCATGGCCGTCGCGGTCGCTTTGATCTCCTCGGTCGTGCGCATGAACAC
>CANIIN010000287.1 GCA_947467405.1 Betaproteobacteria bacterium
CGGCAGTCGACGTTTTACGTGTTGCCGGATCCGTCAAGCAACGCGTGCATTTCATTCAATTCACAGGCGATCGCGCTCTATATTCGTAACAACCAGAACCTCATCACTGATTCAGCAAGACGTTCTTTAGTCGAAAAAAAGTTACTCATGACGGAAGCAAACCATGATGAATTCAAGAAGTCACCGTGCCTATGGCGCCAGCATTGCTGGCATCGCAGCCCTATGGCTGTTTTCGGCGCCAGCGGCGGCAGGCCTGGCGTTCGATGTCTCTGTCGCAGCTTATGCCAGCACCCGCGCCGGCATTGGAGGTGGGTTGCGAGGTTGGGGCACGATCTGGGGGCCGGAGTGGATCCAGTCCGGTTCGTTAGGGCTCGCGTCGGCTGCTTTCGATTCGTCGGTGACATGCTGCGATACGCCGGATATTCATGGAAATATCGCGCCAGGCGCTGCTTCTGCGCATGTCGACTTGAGAGCCACAGCAGCCATGGGATGGCTTTCGGGCGCTGCAAATGCGAACGTCGCCACCACGGCGCCAATCGATTTCCCTGGCTGGGACCATTACGTAGAAGCCTACGCGACAGTTGGGCTTAGCTGGGCCGACACGATGACGGTGACGGGCGTGAACGTCGGCATGCCGGTCACGGTGAGGATGACCGTTACGCTTGAAGACTCGATAGGCAGTGCTTACAGCGGTGAAGGGCTGAATGCTTCGTATGGAGCCACCGTTCACGCCGGATTAACAGCGGAGACATCGCAGGTCGATGCAGAGACTGGCGAACTCCAGACGGCGAATATTGATATTGGCGATGGCAGTGGCGGTCCTGCTGGATACCCGCAACGCCGATCGACCGAGTTCAGCGAGTTGGTTGGCGTTCCGTTTGATATGAACGGCTACCTGACCTTCATCGTCAGGGACACGTTGAACAATGGTGGCATCGCGGACGGCATCTGGGCGTCGTCCTTTGTCGATGCCAGCCACACGATGAAGGGTTACGTCGAGATCGTGGATCCGCTGCCAGGTCAGATCTTGAGCAGCGCCAGCGGGCATGACTACGCTGCCACTGTGCCGGAGCCTCGAAGCTGGGCTTTGATGTTGGGCGGTTTGGCACTTCTGGCCTTCGCGGCAGCGCGCCGCAAAACTTCACCGCGATGATCGCCGATATGACCATGCGGCGACCGGCAGGCGGCGTGGTCTAGCCGCCGATTCGGCACGGTCGCGCCCTTACGCTTAGCAAAGCGATGCCATTGCAGCATCTGGCGATATAGCGCCTATTTCAGCGATCGTGGACGACTGTTTCAGTCTGATCGTGAGCGATAATCCGGCTTCGGCGCGTATGCGTCGCCTTGCACTTGCTGGGCCAACGCTGTGACGCTGCTGCGCTGTCAGACCGCTGGTTGGAATCCTGGCGTGCTCTTGGCACATCGCATGCGTTGTCGACCGAGCCGGTGAATAGCGCCAGCCTGAGGCCTCCCCCTTAATCGTGACAAGCATGACCGACGCGATGCCGGTCGCTTGCGGACCAACTCCACCTTGGACGAAGCTAGGCATCGCGCAACGGCCGCGCGGAGAGACTCTCGATGCTTAAGTTTTGTGGCGACAAGATCGCCGAGCGTCTTCTCGTGACTGCCAAGGGTCTGGCTCGTCCTTGGTGCCTGGAAGCTCGCGCTTGCGATCGAGCATCCGCTTGGCGCTGAAGCTCGCCCACTGAAAGGTGTTGGCGTCACGCGTCTCCAACTCCAGGCGCTGCGCCCACAGGTCTCGGAATCCGGTGACGGCAATCTGCTGCAACCGGCTGGCCATCGCGTGGAGGGCACCGATATAGGACTCCTTGATGCGAGCGACCTCTTTGCCGGTGAAGCTCATCACCAGGAAGACCAAGCCGTCCTTGGTCATCAGGACCATGGGGCGCAATTCAGCCTTGGCATCGCGTTCGCCAACCGCCTGAAAATTCAGGCAGTTAAATCTCCGCTGTCGTTTCGCACGCTGAGAAGGACGGTCTGAAGCGATTCAGAGTCATTCTTCGCGGCGGCGCACTTTCTGATTCGGGTCATCGCTAGGCTCGATTTCCCGGTCCTGAAGCACGCCGCGAAAACACTATCCTCTCAATCTTTCACCCACATCATTCCGGAGACAGACATGCAGCACCTTTCCATCCGCCATTTCGGCCGCCGTACCGCCCTGGCCGCGCTCGCTGCCGCGGCGTCCATGCTCTGCGCAGGCCCCGCCGCGGCGCAGGCCTATCCGAACAAGCCGATCAAGCTGGTCGTTCCCTTCAGCGCTGGTGGCGGGTACGACGTGCTCGCACGCGCGGTCGGCCAGAAAATGTCCACATCGCTAGGCCAGCCAATCGTGGTGGACAACCGCGGTGGCGCGGGGGGCGGCATCGGCGCGGCAGTCGTTGCCAAGTCGCCCGCCGATGGCTACGCGCTGCTGTTCGGGAGCGCCGGCTCGCAGCTGGTTCTGCCGCTGACGACGCCCACCCTCTCGTACAACGACGAGCGCGATTTCATTCCGATCGGCCACGTCGCCACGTCCGACTTCATCATGGTCGTGAAGGCGGACAGCAAGTACAAGACGCTGAAGGAAGCGCTCGAATCGGCCAAGGCCAAGCCGGACTCGGTGTCATATATGTCGACCGGCGTGCGCGGCGCGATCCACATCTTCAATGCCTACCTGCTGAAAACGGCCGGTGGCATCTCGATGGTCCACGTGCCGTACGCCGGCGAAGCCCCCGCCGTGGCGGACATGCTGGAAGGGCGCGTCGACCTCACGAACATGACGGTGTCGGTCGCGATGCCCTTCATCAAGGACGGCAAGATCCGCCCGCTCGCCGCGATCGGCACGCAGCGCAGCGAAATGCTGCCCGACGTTCCCACGGTGGCCGAAGCCGGCTACCCCGGCCCGGCGATGGTGAGTTGGGTCGGCATCTTCGCGCCGGCCGGCACGCCCGCTCCCATCGTGGCGCAGTTGAACAATGCCCTGAACGCGGCGCTGGCCGATCCGGAAGTGCAAAAGCGGATCAAGGATTCCGGCGCACGCATGAACCCGGGTTCGCCGCAACAGTTCACCGACTTCCTGAACAAGGAACGCGCCCGCTGGACCACCATGGTCAAAGAAGCCGGCACGCTGAATTGAAGCCGGCAGCTTGCAAGGCATGGAAACCCAAGCCCCATCGGGACCACTGCGTGGCCTGCGCGCAATCGAAATGGCCGGGCTGGGGCCGGCACGTCATGGGGGTTGAACCACGGCTCGCTGGCGCCGTCGACCTGCACGCGCAGGTCATGCACCTCAAACTGAAAGGCGATGACTATCTGGCCCAGGTCCGAACCAGTTCAGGACACGCAAGACCTCACGAATCTCTGGCTTCAACATCCAGCGTTCATGTCCGTGCGCGTCTTTCGGTAAATTTCCAATCCACATCATTTTGTGCAATGGTCCAACGCCTTCGAAATATCTCGTGAGCAGTCCACCAATCGTGCTGCAGGAGACACGCGTCTCGCTCTTGACCACATTGGTGACTTCATCACGAGTCGCAGGTTCACCGTCAACGCTGTTGTAGAGCTTGCGCAGGTGCTCGCGTTGCTTATTGCTGAGCTGAATGGACTTGAACGCTATGGCAAGTCTCTTCGTGTCATCCCGGAGGTCGTAGTAAGTGGCCATGTTGGGCTCATCGATCGTTGAATGGCGAAGTACTGCCGGCGCGCCGTGATGCGAACAGCCCTTCAAGCGGCGATCAAAGAAGGCTACAACGGTAGTGATTTCTTAAGTTGAGCAGACGCAGGCGAATGCCCTATTCCCCCGCCGGCCACCCACTTGAAGGATCTCGTCCCGCGACAGCGCGGCGGTTGTAAACCAGCACGCAGAGATCGGACTCGTTGACGCAGTTCAGCGATAAAACCCCGCCGCCAGCAGCCGCCAGTTGGGGTGTCGAGTTTCGCGAGCGCATTGCGCGAATTCGCCATTTCCACGGCCGCGCAGAGTTCATTGACGCTGAACCAGAGCGTGCTGGCGTTGTCGACCTGCCAGCCCAGGGCGTGCGCCTGGAGTTCTTGCCAGCGGTCAATGACCTATGCCCGCAGCGGCAAGCTGTACCCCGTCACGAGGATCAAGCTTCTCGTTTTGTCCCGGCACCTCGCACCCCAGCAAGACCGAGACCACAAGCAGCCCTGGTGTTGCAGCGAGATCGGCGCGCCTGCAGGCCTCGTCGCTGAGCCATCTGGCAGGCCGGCTGCACGTGCTCAGGGACCAACGGGACTAGGCATGCCCGCAGGTCATCGGCCACGTCAAGTCGCTGATGCGCAGCGGTGCAGGTTCCCAGCCCAGCATGCAGTACCCAGTCGACGGCTACCGCAAAGGTCAAGGACCATACCGAGTAGTCCATACTGGCGGGCTGCCGCATCAAACCCTTCATGCCCGCCAACCTCCGCACTCTGCTGATAGCCCTGGTCACCGCCTTCCTCGCGGTGATGCCCGCCCACGCTGCACGGCAGGCGCTGGTGATCGGCAACGCCGCCTACACCGATGGTGCTCTCAAGAATCCGGTGAACGACGCCAGGGCGA
>CANIIN010000288.1 GCA_947467405.1 Betaproteobacteria bacterium
TCTGTCCTGGGCCTTCTGTATTTCATAGGCACTGACCTGGTTAAAGTCCGTCCCTGTAGTGGTCCAATTGCAATGGACACCTTGATGGGTGGATTATCTACCCGTAGAGGAGAAATTGATGAAACAGAAGCGCAGGGAATCTGACCGGCTTTGCCTTCGATCAGGCCAAGGTGGATGAGGCTTTGGTTCGGGACTTGCACCAGATGAAGTTCGTGGCATCCGCGCACAGGCTGGTGTTGATGGGCGGGCCCGGCACCGGTCAAACACACCTGGCGACGAGTTTGGGGATGGTGGCGATCCGTGTGCATGGCAAGCGTGTGAGGTTCTTCTCCACGGTCGAGCGGGTCAATGCCCATTTGACCGCGAACATGCGACCGTCGCGGGCGTCGAGGCGCTGGACAACCGCTCTTGGCTGCCCCTCAGGCATGGCCCTCCTCGCGAGGCAAGCTGATGTTTTCGACCGCAATCAGCTGATCCAGCGCCTGTTCAATGATGCTGCGAGCCTGCCCGGCTGCGTTTTGCAGCGCAAGGTGCAGGGAGATATCTTGCTCGTTGCGGCTGGCGCACTGCGAGCTGTACCGCTCGAAGCTGCCCAGATTCATGATCAGGTCTACCAGGTGGCGAGGACATTCGCAGGCCACCTTACTCGGCATCCCCGAGAGATAAGCGAGATCGCTATCGTTGAAACGGGGCGATGGCGCGGAGCCTGTGCCAAGCGGCGGGAGCGTATTGCTGGCGCGAAGGGGATTCTGCTCCGGTGAACGCAGCAGGCTCAGGCAGATGGACTCGATCTCCAGCACATCGGAAGTGGCGCGGGCCACGGCGTGGCCGGCCGCACGCAATCGGCGGATGATGGCCGTCGGCGCATATCGGTAGAACACTGCCGCGGTGGCAGCACCGCATGCCAGCTTGATGGACGCGACCAGATCGACCTCCGCATCGCTCAGCGTTGGCAATTCGATGATCACCAGATCCACGCCCAGACCTCGCAGGACCGCAGCGGCGCGGTTTGGCTCCGCACAGCTTCCGGCAACATCGAGCTTGTGTTCACCGGGGGATTGCTGCAGATGCCGGGCGATCAACAGCGGGCCAACCAGCGCGATCCGAAAGTGCTCTTTCTTCTCCGGCATGGCGCTGGCAACCTGATTGGTCAGCATCGACATCCCGGTGGCGCGCATGCTGGCCAGGGCTTCGTCTCCCAGTGAGGCAATGGTGCCAATGGGATGGCCCATATCGACCAGCTGCTTGATCAGCGTCAGGCGGCGGACATCAGCTAAAGAGTAAAGCCGTTGACGTCCGGTGCTCAGGCTGGGACCCACAACCTTGTAGCGGCGCTCCCATACACGCAGCGTGTTGACCGGCACGCCCGCCAGCCGTGCAGCCACACCACTCCGATACAGGCCTGCGCCGTCCCGGCCTGAAGCGTCTGTTTCTGGAGCAAGTCCGGTCATGATTTCTTCCATTCATTTTCTGATTGCTTGGCGGAGAACGGTACAAGATCGTAACAATGAATCTATTATGAATCAGTATATTGGTTATTAGTAGAATAATAACGATACTACATCGATATATATAGACTATATTTGATTCATGAAGAATTCAAAAAAGTGCTCACCACCCATTGAATCGAAGCTGGGCGAAGCCGGGCTCCAACAGGCTGCTTCCAGCCGCCTCGCCAGTTTCCGCCGTATCGCCGGCTTCATCGGTGGGGCATTTGCTGTCTTGTTCATGGTCTGGTTGCCGCTGGGCATCCTGGGGGTCGTCCCCTTCGCGCTGCAGATTCCAGGCGAGTCCCTTTTAAGAACGCATGCCGGTGCAGCAGTGGCCTGCCTCATGGTCACCGCCTGGGCTTACTGGGAGGCATGACCACGACCCTACTCAGAATCATTTTTCCACGCAATCGCCTCCGTTTTCAACTTCTCAAGGAAAGGGCTTTACATGTTCAAAATTTCTGACATCTGCATCCTCCTCGCCGTGATGGTTTCTTTCGCCATCTCTGCCTTCCTGTGGTTCAACGGCCAAAAGGACGAGGGCCTGTTCACCGCCACGTGGGTCCCGTCAATTCTTTGCTTCGGCCTCTATTTCAAGGTTCTCTCATTGAAAGGACAGCAGTCATGAGCGAAAACACCATTCTTCTCTCGGGAATTTTCTGTTTCGCACTGGCGGTGGTTGGCATGGTCTTGACGGTCTTGGAGTTCCGCCGGATGGGGACTTCCAGTTCAGCGAAACCGGAGCGTGAACACCTTCGCAGCACCACGAAGCGGGCTGCATTTCGCACGTGAAAACCGAGGTCCTGACTTCCTTCCCGGCGGGAGGGATGGCCGTGGTCGTCGGCGCGGAAGGAGCAATGGGTTCGGCGCTGCTTGCACAAATGCAGGCTCGACCTGAATTCGCCATGGTCAGGGGGTTCTCGCGAAACGGCCTCCCCGCATCGGCAGCAGGAGCCTCGGCAGTCGGCGCCCTGGATGTCTGCTCCGAGAGCAGCATCGCGGAGGCGGCGCGGGTCGCCTCGGCCACCCATTTGCCACTCAGGCTGTTTATCAATGCCACGGGGTTTCTACATGGCGAGGGCCACATGCCGGAAAAAAGCTGGCGCCAGATCGATCCCGGACACATGGCGAGATCCTTTGCCGTGAACACGATTGGCCCCGCCCTGTTGCTAAAGCATTTCCTGCCACTTCTGGCGCGCGAGGGAAAGGCGGTCTTCGCCATGATGTCGGCGAAAGTCGGCAGCATTGGAGACAATCGCCTGGGTGGCTGGTACAGCTATCGCGCGTCCAAGGCCGCACTTAATCAGATCGTTCGTACCGCCGCGGTTGAGCTCGCGCGCAGGCAGCGCGAGTCAATTTGCATTGCCTTGCACCCGGGGACGGTCAACAGCCGCCTGAGCAGTCCCTTCCGCAAGGAAGGGCTCGATGTCAGCACCCCGGAAGCCGCCGCCGCTCGGCTGCTGACCGTGCTGGACCGTTTGCAGGCCGCCGACAACGGGGGCTTTCTGGATCACAGCGGCAAGTCCCTGCCGTGGTAGACGAACGGTTCAGTAACTAGTCCTTGCGGGAAAACAGCTACCCGACTGCCTGACATCATGGCGCATAAGCGGACTGAGGCGCCATTCGGTGCCGGCTTCAGCATCACAATTGAATGGCGAAGCAGAGCTTGCGCTGCAAGTAGGTTGCGACGTCACCGGTTGAAGGAGTGGTGGCCAAGGGCGGAATCGAACCACCGACACACGGATTTTCAATCCGCTGCTCTACCGACTGAGCTACTTGGCCGTCCAGTGCTGGAACTACGACAACACGGATTTTCGGCTCCGGAAACCTGCCGTGATGACTTCTTAGTCTTAGGCAGGAGGGGCGAAAGAGGGAGAATTATAAGGGAAAACAGCATCCAAACCAAGTTGGACGCGCTCCTTGCGAGAACGGGTACGCGCCGGGGGCGTTTGTCATGCCAATATCTTTGCTTGAGCTGCGCAAATTGGATGCCTCTTGCTGCGCGAAACGAGAGGCTGAGACTTTTTCTCGGCGTTGTGGCTTGGTCGGCTACCCGGCCACAACACCCTCACTCGGGGCGGAAGGCAGATCGGATCTGGGCATCATCGTCTGGGCGGTGATTGCAAAGCCGTGTGTCGGTGGTTTGACTTCGCCCTTGTCGCCCAATCCCTTTGCCGTCGTTGACCGACCCTGATGCTCAATCAGGTTTCACTGTTTGATTTTTTTTCGTCGGGAATTCGCATCAGCGGCTTCAAGGGTGGCAGGGGCGGAAGTCGATGGTCGTTGTGACGCTCGGCTTTTTTCGGGTCGCGCCCGACGCGAGCACGCGTGGCGATGGACCCGGCATCGGCGTCGATGTCTTCGTCACCCCGTTCCAGGCCGTCCACGATGGCGGTGGCGACGGCTTGAGGCGTCGCCTTGACAACGGTGGAGGGAATGTCCTTCGACATGCGCGTGTCCACGGCCCCCACGATGACGGCCGACACCAGCGTGTTGCGTTGGCGCAGCAGCGTGCGCATGCCCTGCGTCATGGACAGGGCGGCGGCCTTGGAGCAGGAGTACGTGGCGCACATGGGGTTGTGCTGGATGGCCACACCCGACAGGACATTGGCGATGGCGCCCTGATTGTGTCCGAGCACGTTCATGAAGGCGCGGAACATGTTCAGGATGCCGATCAGATTGACCTCGATTTCCTCGCGCAGGTTGGTGATCGCATCATCGTGCAGCAGCGTCACGCCGTTATGCGTGACGCCGGCGTTGTTGATGAGGAGATTGACGTCGATTGCCATGGCTGCCGCGGCTTCGGCCTGCTCGGGCTTGGTGACGTCCAGGCGCACCGGGATGATGCGCTTCGGGTCGGACGCGACCAGCGTTTCGAGCAGGGCGGGATTTCGCGCGCAGGCATAGACCTTGGTCGCGCCGCGCTTGAGCAACTCATGGACCAGCGCTTCGCCGATGCCGCGATTGGCGCCGGTGACGAGAGGAATGCAGCCTTGAATCTTCATGGATGGGACTCTCTTGGCAGATGGGGGCAGGAGCGAAAAATCAGGTATTGAGAATTCGACAA
>CANIIN010000289.1 GCA_947467405.1 Betaproteobacteria bacterium
CGCTCCTGATCGAGCATCGCATCGGCCACATCCTGGATTTGCCGGAATAGCGTCATCGCGTGCGGTTCCAGGTCCAGGTTACTCAGCATCTCGATGCGCTTTGCCCGCGTCAGGTGCTGATCGAGGGCGGTCTCAAATGCGTGGCGCTGATGGGAATCTCCGGTGACGGCATAGGCCTGCGCGGCGTCCGACAATTCGACGCGATTCAGTTCGATTGCATCGACACGCCATTGCACCCGGTTGTGCCGTTCCTCTGCAAGGTGGCGCTGCTCGGTCTGATAGGCGGCCAGCAGGATGATGCTGACGCTGATGAGGCACAGCGCCGCAACCACAAGGGTAATCAGCCGGCTCGTGTTTTCGATTTTCACTCTGCACTTCCTTTGCCGCTGCGCGCCGCCAGGACACGTCGGCCTGTTGCGATTCGGGCACGGTGTGCGTCGGTGGCGCGGCCCACGAGCAACAGCGCGCGCGCCGAGTCAACGCGCCAACGTACCGCCGGCTTTCGCCAGGAGAATGAATTGCGCGTAGTGCCGGTCCGTGATGGTGAAATGTTCGGTCAGGGATTTCAGCAGGAACCCGGACATTCTGGGGTGCTTGTCGTGCAGCGTGGCATGCAGTATCAGCTTCACGTATTCCTGAAGTGAGCGATGCTCGACGGCATGGTTTTCGCGATCGGGGTAATCGAACAACCCCATCACCACTTCTTCAACGGAAAAGTGCACGCGCAGTTCCTGCTGCAACGCGTTGAGCGTGAAGAACTCGTTCAGTTCGTGCCGGCCCGCGAGGCCGGAACGCTGCAGGGTGAAAACCGACGCGATGATCGCCTCGTGCTGTGCGTCGATCTCGGGGATGCCGAGGGCGTACTCTTCCTTCCAGCCGGAAGCGCCGTCGACTGCGGCCATCCGGTCGGTTTGATTCCATTCAAGGCGCAGTGGCGAGTGGTTCAATTGGGGTTGATGCGACGCTGTGTCGATGTTGTGTCGATGCTGCGATCTCACCATGAACCGATGCGTGCCCGGGTTAATACTTGTAAAGAATTCACTGAACAAGGGGGCAAGCCCCCTTGTATATCCCCCACTACAGAGGGAAGCTTTTTCGAGCGTTTTTATTTCCAGGACTTGATCAGCGCTTCCTAAAGAAAATGAGGCGCCTCGATACGACCGGGAGGAGCGGCGCGGAGATTCGCGCCGGATGGATTTCTGCAGCGCGGTGATAGCGCCGCGCGGCGATCCGGAGGAGGCCTTGATCAGGTGCCGGACAGGAGTGGATGGTCCGCGCTGGCCTTCTGCAGTTCCACCTGTGCGAGGTCGAATTCGAAGGCCGCGATGTGCTTCTCGATGCGTGAGGCTGCTGCGCCCAGCGCCTTGCGCAGCAGCGCCGCCTTCGACTGCCAGGCCTGTGCGGCGCGCACGTCGTCCTCGGCCAGCAGTCCGGCGATATGCGTCAGCGCCTGTCGCGCGGCGTCCCAGTCCACGTCGGCGGCATTGCTTCCAGCGTTGGCCACTGCGGCCACTGCGGCCACTGCGGCCGGTGATGCCGGCAGGCAGGTTTTGAGGCGCGCGATCAGTGCGTGCAGCACGGCGCCCAGCGTGGTGAGCAGGGTATCGAGTTCGCGCGACGGGAGCGTGTTGCCGCGAATGGCCTGCTCCACCTGCAGCGCGAGGGCCTGCACGGCGCCGGCGCCGATCGAGGTGGCCGTTCCCTTGATCGTATGCGCGGTGCGCATCGCCTCTTCACGCCGGCCGGCCGCCAGGTCGGCGCGGATGCGCTCGGCATCATCGGCATGGAGCCGGATGAACATGCCGAGGATCTGTTCGTAAGTGCTTTCATGACCCTCCAGTCTGCCCAGCGCCGTCGCCGGGTCCAGCCCTTCGATGCCCGCCAGACGTTCGATCAATGCCCGCCTTGCGGCATGCGCATGGGTTTCTCCGGTCGCCGTCTGCTGCACCGGCATGGCCGGCAGCCAGCGCGCCAGCACCTGGAACAGCACCTGCGGCTCGACCGGCTTGGTGATGAAGTCGTTCATGCCCGCGGCCAGCGCCTGCTGACGGTCTTCGTCGAAGACATTGGCGGTCATGGCAAGGATGGGCGTGGCGGCGTAGCCCGGCATGCGGCGCATCGCGCGCGCTGCCGCCAGGCCGTCCATGACCGGCATCTGGAGGTCCATCAGCACCAGGTGGTAGGCGTGGCGCGCCGCCGCCGCCAGCGCGGCAGCGCCGTCGCCTGCGACATCCACCTTGAAGCCGCGGTCCTCAAGCAATTCACGCCCGACCGCCTGGTTGATGTCGTCGTCATCGACCAGCAGCACCTGCGCCTCGCCGTCTGCGGCGGACGTGTCGCCAACCGAGCCCTGCCAGCGCGGGCGGCCGGCGGCGTGGCCTTCGGCCAGCTGGTCGATCAGCGCGGCGCGTAAAGCGTTCTTCTGCAGCGGCATGGTCAGGCCAGCCACGAAGCCGGCGTGTTGCAGTTCCGCGCTGGTCGGGCTCGTGTCGGCCGCCAGCAGCGCCACGGCGTGAACGATGTTGCCCGCGGCATCGCCGTTCAGAGCCCAGGGCTGCCCGGTGTTCCATTCGGCGAGCACGAACTCCGCCGGGTCGGCGGTCAGCGCGGCGTCGCGCACGGCCTGGTGCGCGCTGGCGGCGCTGTCGAATTCATCGACGCGCAGGCCGGCTTCCTCGAGTTCCAGCCGCAGCAGGTGGCGCGCTGCTGCGTCAGGGTGGGCGATGAGCACACGGCGGCCGGCCAGCGCGCTTTGCGCTGCGCTGCCAGCCGGCAACGCCGTGCGGCCGGCACTGCGCTCGAACGGCACGTTCAGCGTGAACAGGCTGCCCTGGCCGACTGTGCTCTCCGCGTCGATCACGCCGCCCATCAGTCCGGCCAGGTGCTGGCTGATGGCAAGGCCGAGCCCGGTGCCGCCGTACTGGCGCGTGGTCGAGGTGTCGGCCTGCTCGAAGGCGCGGAACAGGCGGCTGCGCGTTTCCGCGTTCATGCCGATGCCCGAGTCCTGCACCTCGAAACGCAGCATGACGCGCTCGGCATCGGTGCCGATCACGCGCACGCGCAGCGTCACGCGGCCTTGCTGGGTGAATTTCACCGCGTTGCTGCCGAGGTTGAGCAGGATCTGGCGCAGGCGCAACGGATCGCCGTTCACGCTGGCCGGCAGCGCAGGGTCGATTTCCATCTGCATGGCCACCTGCTTGTCGTCGGCGCGTGTGCGCAGGATGGCGAAGGCATCGCTCATCACCCGCGCCGGATCGAAGTCCAGCCGTTCCACGGTCATCCTGCCGGCCTCGACCTTGGACAGGTCCAGGATGTCGTTGATCAGCAGCAACAGGTGCTGTGCCGAGGCGTCGATGCGGGTCAGGCGCTCGTCCTGCTCCGGTGTCGGGCTGGCGCGCCGTATCAGGTGCGTGAGGCCGATGATGGCGTTCATCGGGGTGCGGATCTCGTGGCTCATGTTGGCCAGGAACGCGCTCTTGGCGACGTTGGCGGCGTCGGCGCGCGTGCGCGCCTCGACCAGTTCGGCGGTGCGGTTTTTTACCAGGTCCTCGAGGTGGCGGCGGTAATTGTCCAGTTCCGCGCCCATGCGCTTGCGGTCGGTGATGTCATCCTTGATGGCGAGGTAGTGCGTCGGCTGGCCGCTGGCGCCGCGGATCGGCGCGATGATGGCCAGTTCGACGTACTCGGTGCCGTCCTTCCTCTTGTTGACGAACTCGCCCTTCCACGGCTTGCCGGCGCTGAGCGTGGCCCACATCTCGTCGAAGACCGCGGTCGGCGTCTTGCCGGAGCGCAGATCACGCGGATTGCGGCCGATGACCTCTTCACGGCTGTAACCGGTGGTGCGCAGGTAGGCTTCGTTCACGTACTCGATCTTCGCGTCGAGGTCGGTGATGGCGATGCTCTCCGGGCTCTGTTCCACGGCCATGGACAGCTTGCGCAATTGCTCGTCGACGGCACGGCGCTCGGTGATGTTCTGCTTGACCGCCACATAGTGGGTGATGCGGCCATCGGACTGGCGCAGCGGCGAGATGAAGGCCGATTCGATGATCTCGCTGCCGTCCTTCCTGCGGTTGACGAATTCGCCGCTCCACGGCATGCCGCGCGTGAGCGCCTTCCACATGGATTGGTATTCCGCCTGCGGCGTCTGGTCCGATTTCAGCAGGCGCGGGTTCTGGCCGATGACCTCGTCGCGCGTGTAGCCGGTGTGGTGAACGAAGGCCTCGTTGACGTATTCGATCTTCCCGTCGAGGTCGGTGATCATGATGATCTCGACGCTCTGCTCCACCGCCATGGACAGTTTGCGCAGTTCCTCGTCGGCCTGGTGGCGCTCGGTCACGTCCGACCACGCGCCGACCAGTTCCACCGGCCTGCCGGCTTCCTCGCGCAGTACGCGCAGGTTGTCGTGCAGCCAGATGGTTTGGCCGTCCCGGCGCTGGAAACGGTATTCGCGCGACACGGGGCGCGCGCTGGTGACGCTGGCGGCTGCCGCCAGGGCGCCGTCGCGGTCGTCCGGGTGGGCGTGCTGGTACCACCAGTCTGCACCGAGCACTTCA
>CANIIN010000290.1 GCA_947467405.1 Betaproteobacteria bacterium
GCCGGTGACCGGCACGCCCATCAGGCGCGCATTCATGCTGTCCTGGATGTAGCCGCGCAGGATGCCGTCCTCGATCAGCGTCGTGCACTGCGTGGGATTGCCCTCGTCGTCGATGTTCAGCGAGCCACGGCGATCCGCCAGGGTGCCGTCATCCACCACGGTCACTCCCTTGGATGCCACGCGCTGGCCGACCTTGCCGGAAAAGGCGGAACTGCCCTTGCGGTTGAAATCGCCCTCCAGACCGTGACCGATGGCTTCGTGCAGCAGGATGCCGGGCCAACCCGGCCCCAGCACCACGGTCATGGTGCCCGCCGGCGCCGGCCGCGATTGCAGGTTCACCAGCGCCTGCGATACCGCATGGTCGGCGTACTCGGCCAGTCGTTCCGGCGTGAAATAGGAATAATCGGTGCGACCGCCGCCACCGGCCGAACCGGTTTCACGGCGGCCGTTGTCTTCGGCAATGACCTGCACGGACATGCGCACCAGCGGTCGCACGTCGGCCGCCACCAGACCGTCCGAGCGCGCCACCAGAATCACTTCATATTCGCCACCCAGACTCGCCATGACCTGCGTCACGCGCGAATCCTTGTCGCGGCACAGCTTCTCCAGCGCCTCGAGCAGGCGCACCTTCTGTTCGTCCGGCAGCGAGGCCAGCGGATCAACGCCGCGATACAGCATCGGCGCCGCACCGCGCTGGTGACGAACGGCGGCCGCGGTGCCGTTGCCGCCCTGGCGCGCGATGGCGCGCGTGGCGCCAGCCGCGTCACGGATGGCGTCCAGGCTGATCTCGTCGGAATAGGCGAATGCCGTCTTGTCACCGCTCACCGCGCGCACGCCGACACCCTGATCGATGCTGAAGCTGCCGGATTTCACGATGCCCTCTTCCAGGCTCCAGCCTTCGTTGCGCGAGTACTGGAAATACAGGTCGGCGTAGTCGAGCTTGTGCGTCAGCATGGAGCCGAAGATGCCGGCCAGCTTGCCGGTTTCAAGGTCGTTCGGCGCCAGCAGATAGCTGTCTGCCGTCTGGAAAAACAGGTCCGGAGCATTCATGGGTGGGGCTTTTCCGTCTTTGAAGACTAGGAGAGGGATGCAGCTTTCAAGATGGAGACGATTCTACCGTACGCAATGACCGCATCCGCAGCGCAATGCGATGTTCCGCGACCGATGAAACCTTAGGATTCACTGAACATGGGGGCAAGCCCCCTTGTATATCCCACTTCAGAGGGAAGCTTATCGACGCGATCTGATTTTCTGGACTTGATCAGCATTTCCCTTACAAAACGCGATGGCTCAGCGCCGGGAGACTGGAGCGCAGCGTTGCCCGGCGCGCCGGGTCGATCTCGGCCATGGCGATGCCCTCGCCCGAGGCGATTTCCGCCAGGATTTCGCCCCACGGGTCGATGACCATGCTGTGTCCGTGGGTTTCACGGCCATTGGCATGCAGGCCGCCCTGCGCCGGCGCAATGACGTAGGCAAGGTTCTCGATGGCGCGCGCCCTGAGCAGCGTCTCCCAGTGCGCCTTGCCGGTGGTGGCCGTAAAGGCCGATGGCACGAAGATCAGGTCCACCGGCATGTAACTGCGATAGAGTTCCGGAAAACGCAGGTCATAGCACACCGACAGGCCGACGCGGCCAAATGGCGAGTCAAAACTCACCGGATTGGAACCGGCTTCGATGCTGCGGCTCTCCTCGTAGCGCTCCTTGCCGTTGTCAAAACCGAACAGGTGAATCTTGTCGTAACGCGCAACGCGCTGGCCAGCCGCATCGAACACCAGACAACTGTTCCACACCTTGCCCGGATCGGGACACTCCAGCGGCACGGTGCCGCCGACGATCCATACCTTGTGGCGCATGGCGGCATCGGCCAGGAAGGATTGGATGGGCCCGTTGCCGTCCTTCTCGCGCACCGCGACCTTGTCGGCATCGCGCCGACCGAGGATGCAGAAATATTCCGGCAACCCGACCAGCGCAGCGCCCTGCGCCGCCGCTTCGGCAATCAGCGCATCGGCGCGC
Source organism: Betaproteobacteria bacterium (assembly GCA_947467405.1). Taxonomy (GTDB): domain Bacteria; phylum Pseudomonadota; class Gammaproteobacteria; order Burkholderiales; family SG8-39; genus CAIYPG01. Next base: position 2,013 of record CANIIN010000290.1, read on the forward strand.
TTCAGGTTGGCATCGACATCGGGCGCCGACACCATCTGTAGTGCGGCCACCTTGAATTTCTCAGTACTCATTGGAAACCTCCATGATCCCTTCGCGATCGATGCTGAAAAGCGCGCACCCGACTCGTTCTATTGCTTGAGCGCAGCCCCCGGCGCATCCACCTTGGTGCGCTCCACTTTCGGATCGCTCCATCCACCCGTGACGTTGTACTCCAGCGCGAAGATCTGGCCCAGCGGATCCTTCAGCAACCTCTGCAGCACCGTGGCGATCAGGCCAAGCGCAGGGTTGGCCAGCGCCAGCGTGGCGATGGTGGAGGCGCCATCTCCCAGCGAGGGCACGATGCGCATGCGCAGGTTCTGCGTTTCGCGCGCCAGGTCCACCGTGCCGTTCATGGTCACCAGTGCTGCCGCGCCCTTCATGCGGAAGTCGTCCGTGGTCAGCACGCCCTTGGCCACGTTCGCGGTCGCGCTGATGTTGTCGTAAGAGAAACCCTCGCGGAACATGTCGCGCAGATCCAGCGTGATGAGCGATTGCAGCGACAGCACGCCGAGCAGTTTGGCCACGCCGGGGTCGGCCTTGAGGAACTGTCCCTTCTCGGCCGACAGCGAGAGATTCCCGCTGAGCGTCGCGTAATCGATCGACTGCGGGCTGCCGGCCCAGGCCATGCGCCCCTCCAGCTTCGCTGCACCGGCCTGCATGGTCTTCGGAAAACCCATGCGATCGAGATACTTCCCGGCATCGGTCACATTGAGCTTCACGTTCAACGCGATGCTCGGCCGGGCTGCCCAGCTCTGCCAGGTGCCATCGGCCGTGAAAGCCCCATCCGGATTGGTGAGGGCCAGTTTTTCGATGTGCCAGTCCCGCCCCTCGTTGACCGCCTGCAATTCGAGCTTGCCGAAACGCCGCTCCCGCATGACGAATTCATCGGCCACGATATCCAGCCCCGGCAGCTCACGCGCCGCGAGGTCGATGCGCACACCGGGCACAGGAGGACGGTCTTCCGGGATGGTCAATTGCTTCAGCCGTGCCTGCACCCGGCCGCGGCCTTCCGGACGCCAACTGACGTCGCCACTCAATTCCCGCGCCGTCACGGTGCCCGACCACTGCGTCGCACCACCTGCCGATGTGCTGGCGTTCATGCGCGTCGCCACGTCGTTGAAGCGCTTTCCCGCCATATCCAGCATGCCGACACGCATATTGATGCCGCTCAGGTTGAATCCGGCTGGCAGCACCGGTCCACCCGGCGTCGCGGCCGGTGTTGCAGCCGGTCCCGCCGCGCCGGCGATAGCGGGCACAGCGGGGCGCGCCGGCTCTTCCAGAAGTGCCTGCCAGCGATCCGCATCCAGATACGGCAGGGAGCCCGTCACCACCACGCCGCCCCGCTCCGGAACGCCGGCCTCGGCATTCACGGCCACCACGCCGCGATCCACGACCAGCGCCTTGCCGTCAAAGCGTCGCACCAGCACGGCACTGGCGCGCGCTGCGACGGTACTGGCGGCGCCGGTCGCAGCAGAGGTGCCCAGCGAGACTGTCATGACATCCCCGCGTGACGGAATGCGCAACCCGGGCAGGCGCCGCTGCAAATCCGAATCCGTGCCGCCGCCGCGGTCGACGCGCAAGGTCCAATTGTCCGTTGCGCTCTTGCCGAACGGCGCGGGCAGATCGATGGCAACGCCCAGCAGCGTCGACTCGACACTCATCTCCAACTGGCGCTTCTTCACCAGCACGTTGCTGCGCCAGGGCGCGGTGCCCGTGATCCGCGCTGCAAGCGGCGTATCGACGTAGCGCCGCAGCGCCGTCATCGCCGCCGTACCCTGCGCCGACACGGCAATGCTGCCGTCACCGCGCGTCTGCACTGCCATCGACACCGGTCCTCCCAGGAACTGCCCCGTCAGCCCGCGGCCGCTGATGCTGCCCTCGGTGAAATCCAGCCGGCCGCTGGCCTGCGCAATGGGCGGCACGTCCGGGTCGAGGGTGATCTGATTGTTCTGGAACAGGTAGCCGCCCGACACGCGAGTCGTATCCAGCTTGCGCAGCGGCATATCGAGCTTCAACTGCAGTCGCCCGCCGCCAGTCGCGCGCATGTCCTCGGTGGCACCGTCCAGCAGCTTGGCCAGAGGGGAGGCATCGATGAAGCGCAGGAACTCCTGCGTCGGCGCCTCCGCCTGCCCGTCCACGGTGAGTATCTCGCTGTGGTGGAACAGATCCGGAATCACCGCGCGCACATTATTCAACCGCGCGCCGAGCACCGTGGCGCGTTGCGCGTTGATCTTCATCGACTTGCCTTCGAACAGCAGGTCACCGGCAATGCCGGCGATGCGCGGCCAGCCGTCGGTGTAATTGAAATCACCGCCATTGAAGCGTGCGGAGACCTGGAACGTGCCGGCCTTGGCGTTTTCGAACGGAAACTGCGCAAGGTCGCCCTTGAGCCGGATACGCACTTCGTTCGATGGCGCAGCGAGAACGGCGCCCTTGAGATAATCGCGTACCGACACCGGAAGCCGCGGAATGTAGCGCCACGCCGCGCGGCC
>CANIIN010000291.1 GCA_947467405.1 Betaproteobacteria bacterium
CCAGCTTTCGCGCAAAGGTCTCCGCGTCGGGCAGGGGATGACGACCCTTGTTGCCTGTGAGCGGCGCGGCCAGATCGCGATCCAGATGCATGAACTGCGCGCCGGGGAGATGTGCCCTGTGGTACGCCAGTTCGCCGGCATCCGGTTGGGCCAGGTCGTGGCGGCAGTCGAAGATCACCCAGTCCGGTTCGCCCAGATGCCGCTGCAGGGCATCGGTATCAATGAGAGTCGTGCAGATCATGATCGAAGGCTTGTTGCGCCATGGGAGGACGTCGTGATTGTGCCTGTGGAGAAGGCGCACCGGCCGGCGCAGGGCCGAGCCGGCGCGGGATCATCCCTCGATGCGACCGGCCAGCTTGTCGCGCAGGTATTCATGGAAATGCATCATGCCGTCTTCCATGGGCGACTGGTAAGGGCCGACCTCGTTCTCGCCGCGCTCGAGCAGGGCCTTGCGGCCGCGATCCATGCGCTGCGCGATGATGTCGTCTTCCTGCGCGGTTTCCATGTACGCAGCCCGCTCGGCGTCGGCGAACTCGCGTTCGAAGTGCACGATCTCTTCCGGGTAGTAGAACTCGACCACGTTGGTGGTGTGCTGCGGCGAGCGCGGTATGAGCGTCGACACCACCAGCACGTGCGGGTACCACTCCAGCATGACGTTGGGGTAGTAAAGCATCCACACCGCGCCGAATTTCGGATCTGCGCCATTGCGGTACTTGCGCACCGCGTCCTGCCACCTGGCGTAGGCCGGCGAGCCGGCCTTCTGCAGGTGGTTCTGGATGCCCACCACCTGCACCGAATAGGCGTCGGACATTTCCCAGCGCAGGTCGTCGCAGGTGACGAAGTTGCCCAGGCCGGGATGGAACGGCGCGACGTGGTAATCCTCCAGATAGACCTCGATGAAGGTCTTCCAGTTCTGCTCGTACTCGGTAACCTGCACGTGGTCCAGCGCATAGCCGGAGAAGTCGAACTCCCGGGCGAGCGAAAAGCCGGCCAGGTCCCTGGCGACATCGCGCTGGCCGGCAAACAGCAGGCCCTGCCAGTTCTGCAGCGGGGTCTTGCCGAGATTGAGATTGGGATTGTCCGGGAAGTGCGGCGCACCCATCAGCTGGCCGCGCACGTCGTAGGTCCAGCGATGCAGCGGGCAGACGATGTGTTTGGCGTTGCCGCAGCCTTCCAGCATGATGGCCTGACGGTGACGGCAGACGTTGGACAGCAGTTCGATGCCGTCGGCGCCGTCGCGGTGGCGGACCAGCATCTTGCCGTGGTCCATCCATTCCAGGGTGCGGTAGTCGCCGACGTTCGGCACCATCAGTTCATGCCCGACGTAATGCGGCCCGGCATCGAAGATCAGCTGCTTCTCCAGATCAAACACGGCCCGGTCGAAGTACCACGACACAGGCAGTTGGGTGTGATTGGGTTGCAGAAGTTTCGTGCTGGGCAGATCGGACATGATCCTGAGGCCTCCTTGTCTCCGCGGGGGGCGAACGAAAGGGGGGCATTTTACCCGTTCGGGTATCCCGCAGGGGAAAAGTCGATGCCGAAAAAACCTTGCAAGACAGGGACTTTCCCCAAGTCGGGGCGGTCAGCAATGGGGTGTTTGATAATCCATTTTGATGGCTGGAGGGCAGGGCCCTGCCGCCGCACCCCGAATTGACCTGACAGGCACACTTAAGATATTGTCCCCATTTCATTTTTCGCCGAATTCCGTGGTCGCGGAGTCGGCCATTCCGCCCATGTCTCCCGCCGCAAAAAATCCCCCCCGCAATGCCGCACCTGGCGCCGCCTCAGGCGACATGCCCGCGGATTTCGAATCCGCCATGACTGAGCTCGAAGAAATCGTCGAGCGCATGGAAGGCGGCGAATTGACGCTCGAGGAGTCGCTGGCAGCACACAAACGCGGGCTGGAACTCTCCAAGTATTGTCAGACCGTTCTGGCCCAGGCGCAGCAGCAGGTGCGGATCCTCGAAGACAACACCCTGAAGACGCTGGACGAGATCGGGCAGCAGGACTGATATGCTGCGACAGGATTTTGCATCCTGGATGGGAACCATCCAGGAGCGCGTCGAGAGCGCACTGGATCGTCTCCTGCCGCCGGCCGACCTGATCCCGCAGTCACTTCACGAGTCCATGCGTTATTCGGTGCTGGGCGGTGGCAAGCGCGTGCGCCCGCTGCTGGCTTTTGCAGCGGGAGAGGCAGTGCATGCCGAGGCCGGGCGTATCGAACGCGTGGCCTGCGCAGTGGAATGCATTCACGCCTATTCGCTGGTGCATGACGACCTGCCCTGCATGGACGACGACGTGTTGCGGCGGGGAAAGCCGACCGTGCACGTGCAGTTCGGAGAAGCCACGGCATTGCTGGCGGGGGACAGCCTGCAGGCGCTGGCGTTTCAGTTGATCACGGATGTGCCGCTGGCCGATCGGGCCGAGGAGCAGATCGAGATGGTGCGCCTCCTGGCGCATGCCTGTGGCAGTCGTGGCATGGCCGGAGGCCAGGCCATCGATCTGGATGCGGTGGGCAAGCAACTCGAACTGCCGCAGTTGGAGCACATGCATGTTCACAAGACCGGCGCGCTGATCCGCGCGTCGGTGATGCTGGGTGCGCATTGCGGCGCCGGCACTACGCAGCAACTGGACGCGATGGACCATTACGCCAAGGCCGTCGGCCTGGCGTTCCAGGTGGTTGACGACATTCTCGATTGCGAGGCGCCGACCGCTACGCTGGGCAAGACGGCCGGCAAGGATGCGGCGCAGGGAAAACCGACTTATGTCAGCCTGATGGGGTTGCAGTGCGCCAGGGACTTCGCGCAGGAACTGCGCGATCGCGCCGTGGCCGCGCTGAAGCCGCTCGGCGATGATGGGCGCAGGTTGGCGGAACTGGCGGATTTCATCGTGTTGAGAAAATTCTGATCTGCGCCGCGTGACACATGAATTTCTGACGGCAGCACAAACGGGACTATGATCAAGGCAATGGATAATTGGAGTCGTCGATGAGCAGCACCGGTGGCGTGGCCGGCTTCCCGCCCGACTCGGCGCGAGGTGTCAATGACCGCGCTCAGGTAGCATCGGAAGACAAGGGTGGCGAGAAGCCCATGTACGAACTGCTGAAGACGATTGACGATCCGGCCGACCTGCGCAAGCTTGAGCGCAAGCAGCTCAAGCAGTTGGCTGAGGAGTTGCGCGCATTTGTCGTGGAGTCGGTCAGCCAGACCGGCGGTCACCTGTCGTCCAATCTGGGCACTGTGGAATTGACCATTGCGCTCCACTACGTCTTCGACACGCCGCAAGACCGGCTCATCTGGGACGTCGGCCACCAGACTTACGCGCACAAGATCCTGACCGGGCGACGCGAGGCCATGAAGGGCTTGCGCACCTACGGCGGCATCTCCGGTTTTCCGCGGCGCTCGGAAAGTGTCTACGACACGTTCGGGACGGCGCATTCCAGCACATCGATCTCCGCGGCGCTGGGCATGGCGCAGGCGGCACGCATCAAGGGCGAAACACGCCATACCGTGGCCATCATCGGCGATGGCGCGATGTCGGCCGGCATGGCTTTCGAGGCCATGAACAACGCCGGCATCAGCGACGCCAACGTGCTGGTGATCCTGAACGACAACGACATGTCGATTTCGCCGGCGGTCGGCGCGCTGAACAAGTATCTGGCGCGCCTGCTGTCAGGGCGCTTCTATGCCGCCGCCAAGAAGGCCGGCGAGCGCGTGCTGGGCGGCGTGCCACCGCTGTGGCAACTGGCGCGCCGCGTCGAGGAGCACGCCAAGGGGCTGGTGGTGCCCAGCACCATGTTCGAGGAATTCGGCTTCAACTACGTCGGGCCCATCGACGGCCACGACCTCGAGTCGCTGGTGCCGACGCTGAAGAACATCCGCGCGCTGGGCGGGCCGCAGTTCCTGCACGTGGTGACCAAGAAGGGTCAGGGCTACAAGCTCGCCGAAACCGATCCGGTGCTGTACCACGGCCCAGGCAAGTTCAATCCCGCCGAAGGCATCAAGAAGTCCGCGGCCGGCAAGCCCACCTACACGCAGATCTTCGGCGACTGGCTGTGCGACATGGCCGCCGAGGACAAGCGCCTGGTCGGCATCACGCCGGCGATGCGCGAAGGATCCGGGCTGGTGCGTTTCGAGCAGGAATATCCGGATCGCTATTTCGATGTCGGCATCGCCGAGCAGCATGCCGTGACGTTTGCGGCCGGCCTTGCCTGTGAGGGCCTGAAGCCGGTGGTGGCGATCTATTCCACCTTCCTGCAGCGCGGCTACGATCAGCTCATCCACGACGTGGCGATCCAGAACCTGCCGGTGGTGTTCGCGCTCGATCGCGCCGGGGTGGTGGGCGCGGACGGCGCCACGCACAACGGCACTTTCGACATCGCCTACTTGCGCTGCATCCCGAACATGGTGGTGATGACGCCGGCCGATGAAAACGAATGCCGGCAGATGCTGTACACGGCCTACACGCTCGATCAACCGACGGCGGTGCGTTACCCGCGCGGCAGCGGCCCCGGCGTCGAAGTGCAGAAGGCCA
>CANIIN010000292.1 GCA_947467405.1 Betaproteobacteria bacterium
ACCGGCCGGCGCATTGACGAGGCGCTGTTCGAGGAACTGGAGGATGCGCTCATTTCGGCAGACACCGGTGTTGAAACAACTTCTTCGATCATTGCCAGTCTGCGCGCCCGCGCTCGCAAGGAGCGTCTCGAGACATCAGAACAATTGAAGCAGGCGCTCCACGAATTGCTGGTCGCCACGCTGCGCCCCTTGCAGCAGCCCGAGGTGCCGTCTTTTCCCTCGACCGCGAAGCCCTACGTGATCATGCTCGCCGGCGTGAATGGCGCCGGCAAGACCACCTCCATCGGCAAGCTCGCCAAGCGCTTCCAGGCACGCGGCCTGTCCGTCATGCTGGCGGCCGGAGACACGTTTCGCGCGGCGGCGCGCGAACAACTGGCGGCTTGGGGCGAGAAGAACAACGTGACGGTCATCGCGCAAACGGGTGGTGATCCGGCAGCGGTGATTTTCGACGCCGTGCAGGCGGCGCGCGCACGCGGCATCGACGTGCTGCTGGCCGATACGGCGGGACGTTTGCCGACCCAGTTGCACCTCATGGAAGAGGTCAAGAAGATTCGCCGCGTGATCGGCAAGGCCGAACCGGCCGCACCGCACGCCGTGTGGCTGGTGCTCGATGCCAATACCGGCCAGAACGCGCTGAGCCAGCTGAAGTCGTTCGACGAGGCCATCGGCGTGACCGGCATCATCCTCACCAAGCTGGACGGCACCGCAAAGGGCGGCGTGGTGGCTGCCATTGCGCATGCGCGAGCCTCGCGCAAGGACGGCAGTCATCCGCATCCGCCCCTCGCGCTGAGCTACATTGGCGTGGGCGAGGACATCGAAGACCTGCGCCCGTTCGATGCGGAGCAATTCGTGACCGCGCTCCTGGATGGCGCCAGCTGAGTCGCGCCCACACCCCAAAGACCAGAACGCCCCGTGGCACAGCCCATCATCAGCTTCAACAATGTCTCAAAGCGCTATCCGGGCGGGCGCGAGGCGTTATCGAACATCAACTTCACGGTCGAAGCCGGCGAGTTCGTTCTGCTCACCGGGCACTCGGGCGCCGGCAAGAGCACCTTGCTGAAACTCATCCCGGCCATCGAGCGGGCTTCATCCGGCACCATTCTCGTCAACGGGCAGAGCATCTCCACGCTGAGCGGACGCGGAATCCCTTATCTGCGGCGCAATCTCGGGCTGGTGTTCCAGGACCAGAAGCTGCTGTTCGATCGCAGCGTCTTTGACAATGTGATATTGCCCATGCTGGTGACCGGCCAGTCGCACGCGGAATCGACCCGACGCGTTCGCGCCGCGCTCGACAAGGTGGGCCTTCTGGATCGGGAACGGGCCAATCCCGTGGCACTGTCCGGCGGCGAACAGCAGCGGCTATGCATCGCCCGGGCCATCGTCAATCGTCCCACCATACTGATTGCAGACGAACCAACCGCCAGTCTGGATGACGAGTACGCCGATGCCATCATGGAGATGTTCCGGTCGTTCAATCAGGTCGGCGTCACGGTGCTGATCGCCACGCACGACCGCGATCTGATCGCGCACTCCAGCCCGCGTGTGGTGCATCTGCAGCGCGGACGGGTTCTGGACAAGGCCACGGCATGAATGCCCTGATTCGCCACCACCTGCACAGCTTGAGGCAGAGCGGTGTCCGCTTTGCCAGCGCACCCTTCGCAGCACTGGCGAACATGGTCGTGATCGGCGTGGTACTGGCACTGCCGCTGGGCATGTACCTGCTGGTGTCCAACGTGCAGTCGCTGGCGAGTTCGATACCGACCGAGCCCCAGATCAGCGTGTTCCTGACTCCCGGCGCAGCCAAGACTGACGTCGCCGCGCTGGAGAACCGGCTCAGGGCCGTGGAGCACGTGCGGTCAGTGCGATTTGTATCGCGCGAGGCGGCACTCGCCAGCCTGAAGCGCTCCCCCGGCATGGCCGACGTGATCTCCACCTTGCGTGAGAATCCGCTCCCCGACGCCTATGTGGTGACCCTCGGAGAAGGCAGCGCCGCTGCGGCAGAACGACTGGAGAGCGAACTGAAGGGTGTTCCCGGCATTGCTCACGTGCAGGTGGATTCGGCCTGGGTGCGCCGCATCGACGCCCTGCTGAGCCTCGGGCGAAGCGCGGTGATCCTGCTGTCGGCACTGCTCAGCCTGGCCTTGGTCGCCGTGACATTCAATACCATCCGGCTGCAAATTCTGACCCAACGCGAGGAAATCGAGGTCAGCAAGTTGATCGGCGCGACCGATGCCTATGTGCGCAGACCGTTCTTCTACTGGGGCGGCCTGCTCGGCGCCTCGGGTGGTCTTTGCGCCCTGCTTCTGGTGTTCCTTGCCCAGGTTCTGCTGAATCGAAACCTGTCCGAGTTCGGCAACCTGTACGGCGTTGAATTGCGATTACAGTTCCTGCCGGTCGCCGATGCGGCGCTCTTCCTGGCCTTTGCCGCCCTGCTGGGATGGGTCGGAACCTATCTGTCAGTTAGCAGACACTTATCCAAAATACAGCCCAGATAGATGATCTTCAGAAATATCCCCTTCAGTCAAATACCCCGCTCTGGATTGAACTTTTTCAGCCGTTAGCACTCTAGTACGGAGAGTGCTAAACTTGGCCTTGGAATGGGGGAAGCACGTGACGCAGGACCCTGATCCGCGGTTCTTGGAACCTTTGAACAGACACCAATCCAGGAAGAGGAGAGCGCAGATGAGCCAGATGCTTGCAGTACAGATGCCCACGGTTGCCACTTCCATTGGCAGCGCTGAGGGTTACATTCAGACCGTCAATCGCTTTCCAGTGCTCACGCCGGAAGAGGAGTTGCGCCTTGCCCGCAAGTTCCGCGACGACAGCGACCTTGAATCCGCGCGCCAGCTGGTGGTTTCCCACCTGCGCGTGGTGGTATCGATCGCCCGCGGTTACATGGGCTACGGGCTGCCACAGGCGGACCTGATCCAGGAAGGCAATATCGGCCTGATGAAGGCGGTCAAGCGCTTCGACCCCGATCGCGGTGTGCGGCTGGTGTCGTTCGCGATCCACTGGATCAAGGCCGAGATGCACGAATTCATCCTGCGCAACTGGCGTCTGGTGAAGATCGCCACGACCAAGGCGCAGCGCAAGCTGTTCTTCAACCTGCGCAGCATGAAGCCCGGGCTGAATTCGCTGTCCCCGACCGAGATTCGCAACATGGCGAAGACGCTGGGCGTGAAGCCCGAAGAGGTCGTCGAGATGGAAACCCGCCTGTCCGGCAAGGACATTGCGCTGGAACCCAGCGACGACAATGACGAGAGTTACGCACCCATCGCCTATCTCGCAGACCCCAGCGCCGAGCCATCGCAAGTTCTCGAAGCCACGCAGAACGAGACGTTGCGCGCGACCGGCCTGAAAAATGCGCTGGACGCGCTTGATCCCCGTAGCCGTCGCATCATCGAAGCCCGCTGGCTGCGCGAGAAAGATGCCCTGACCCTGCACGATCTGGCCGAGGAGTTCAGCGTATCCGCAGAACGCGTGCGGCAGATCGAAGCCAAGGCGCTGGCCAAGATGAAGGGCGCGCTGTCTGTCGCGTGAATCCCTGCCGGCGTTTACGCCGGTGAAACCAAAAAGGCTCCTTGCGAGGGGCCTTTTTCATTGCCTGGTCCGATGATCCGTCTCGTGATCAATTCAAGGCCATCACTTCGCGGCAGCCAGCAAGGTCTTCAGATCAGCCAGCAACGGCTCGGAACTTCCGCCATGCCGCACGAAAAGGCGCAAGCGACCCTGCTCGTCGAACACATAGCTGCCCGCAGTGTGATCCATCGTGTAGTTGTCAGGTGATGAACCAGGCACTTTCTGGAAAAACACCTTGAAGTCCTTGGCTACCCTGGCGGTCGTGGCAACGTCGCTGTAGAGGCCGATAAAGCCCGGATTGAATGCCGGCACGTACTGCGCCAACAGAGCCTGCGTATCGCGCTCGGGGTCAAGCGTAACGAACAACACCTGTACGCGCGCAGCCTCGCTGCCCAACTCCTTCAGCACCAGATTCAATTCGGCCATGGTGGTCGGGCAGACATCGGGACAATGCGTGTAACCGAAGAACATCACCACCACCTTGCCCCTGAAATCGGCCAGGGTGCGCGGCCTGCCGGTGTGATCGGTCAGGGCGAAATCCTTGCCGTAATCGGCACCGGTGATATCGACGTTCCGGAAGGTCGGCCCCGACGGCGTACAGCCGCCGATGACCAGCGCGATGACAATCAGGACGAGCGCGCTGAACAGCCGTCCGATGGCGCCGTGTTGCGCGATCCTAGAAGCGGAAGTAGTGATCAACAAGCAACGCCGCGAACAGCAGTGACAGATAAATGATCGAGAAGCGGAAGGTTCGCTTCGCCAGATCGTCACTGTAGGTGATGTAGAGACGCACCGCGTACACCACGAACATGGAACTCAGCACCAGTGCAGAAACCAGGTAAATGAGGCCGCTCATGCCATACGCGAACGGCAGCAGGGTGCAGGCGAACAGGATCAGCGAATACAACAGCACATGCAGGCGCGTGTACTTGTTTCCGTGCGTGACCGGCA
>CANIIN010000293.1 GCA_947467405.1 Betaproteobacteria bacterium
TCGTGAATACACGATCCACGCCCGCCAGGGCCGCAGCTGCCAGAACCAGGGCATTCCTTTCGCCATCCGGCGTCGGAACAACCATGATGACTTCGGAGACGCCGGCCACTTTGGCCGGCATCGCGTTCATGAGGACCGACGAGGGATAGGATGCCTTGCCGCCGGGGACATAGATGCCGACGCGATCCAGTGGTTGTATCTGCTGCCCAAGCGTCGATCCATCGTCGTCCATGAACTGCCAACTGACCGCCTTTTGCCGCTGGTGAAACAGTTCAATGCGCGAGGCGGCAGTCTCCAGTGCATCGCGAGTTTGCGCATCCAGATCGGCGAGCGCCTGATTCAGTGACTCGCGCGAAATCTCCAGTTCGGAAATGCTTGTGACTGACAGTCGGGCGAAACGAGTCGAGTACTCCAGTAATGCCGTGTCGCCGCGCAGTCTCACATCGTCAATGATCCCTGCGGCAACGCGATCGATCTCGCTGTCCTGAGACGCCTCGATGAAAGTCAGTTCCCTCAACTGGGCCGAAAATGCACTGTCCGCCGCCGACAAACGCCGGATCCGCAGGGGCCTTTCAGCCACGGGACACCGCCGCCGAAAAGGCGTCCAGCAAAGGCTGCACCACGTCACCTTTCAGTTTTAAGGCCGCCTGATTGACGATGAGCCGGGAACTGATCGCGCGAATCTCCTCGACTGCCTCCAGATTGTTGGCCTTCAAGGTTCCACCGGTCGACACAAGGTCCACGATGGCATCGGCCAGACCGACAAGCGGCGCCAGTTCCATGGAGCCATAAAGCTTGATGAGATCAACATGCACGCCCTTGGCCGCGAAATGCTCACGGGCCGTGTACATGTACTTGGTTGCAACGCGAAGGCGAGCGCCCTGCTGGATCGCCTTGCGATAATCGAAACCCTTGCGCACCGCCACCATCAGGCGGCATTTGGCAATGCCCAGATCCAGCGGCTGGTAGAGGCCCTCCCCGCCATGCTCGAGAAGTACGTCCTTGCCCGCAATGCCAATCTCGGCCGCACCATACTGGACGTACGTTGGAGTATCCGACGCCCTGACAATCACGAGACGCACGTCGTCCCGATTCGTCGACAGGATCAGCTTTCGGGATGTTTCGGGATTTTCAGCGGGCCGGACTCCTGCCGCCTCAAGCATCGGCAGCGTTTCGTCGAAGATCCGCCCCTTGGACAAAGCGATCGTAATCAAGATCAGGACTCGTCTAATAAAAGGGGATTTTACCCTGCGGAGTCTGCGAGCGCCTTACAACGACCCCCATCATGAGCTACGACGGATGCGAGCTCCAAGCTGGGTCAGCTTCTCTTCGATGCACTCGTAGCCGCGGTCAAGATGGTAGATGCGATCGATAGTGGTCTTGCCCTCGGCAATCAGGCCTGCAATGACCAGGCTGGCCGACGCCCGCAAATCAGTGGCCATGACGGTCGCGCCTTGCAATTGAGCGACGCCGCGAATGACCGCCGTGTTGCCAGCGATCTCGATGTCTGCACCGAGACGCTGCAGTTCAAGGGCATGCATGAACCGGTTCTCGAAAATCGTCTCGGTGACCACGCTGGTTCCGTTCGCTACGGCATTCAGTGCCATGAATTGCGCCTGCATGTCGGTCGGGAAGGCCGGGTAAGGTGCAGTCCGGACATTCACGCTGCGGGGCTTCTTGTCCATCGCCAGGCGAATCTCGTCTGTTCCAACGTCGATTTCCGCGCCTGCCTCCCTGAGTTTGTCCAGCACCGCATCGAGAATGTGGCCATCGGCACCGACCAGCCGCACATTTCCACCAGTCGCCGCAGCCGCCACGAGGAAGGTGCCGGTCTCGATCCGGTCGGGCATGATCGCGTGCGTCGCGCCGTGCAGGGTTTTCACGCCCTCGACCTTGATGATGTCCGTCCCGGCTCCGGTAATTCTCGCGCCCATCGCGATCAGGCAGTTGGCAAGATCGACCACCTCCGGTTCACGCGCCGCATTCTCCAGTATCGTGGTTCCGTCGGCGAGACAGGCTGCCATCATGAGATTCTCGGTACCTGTAACCGTCACGATATCCATGAAAATGCGCGCTCCACGCAGACGCGTAGCCTTCGCGGAAATGTAGCCCTGCTCGACCTTGATTTCCGCACCCATGGCCTCCAGACCCTTGATATGGAGGTTGACCGGCCGCAGACCGATCGCACAGCCGCCCGGGAGTGATACTCGCGCGCTCCCGCAACGGGCCAGCAACGGGCCAAGCACAAGAATGGAGGCCCTCATCGTTTTGACCAGTTCGTAGTCCGCAACCGGATTCGAGATGTCGCGAGCGTGAAGTTCAACGCCACTACGGTCGTCCAGTGAAACGTTGACGCCCATCTGCCCCAGCAACCGGAGCATCGTGGTGACATCGCGCAGGTGCGGAACATTCGAAAGGATCAGCGGGTCACCGCTAAGCAGCGCAGCGCACATCAACGGCAATGCCGCGTTCTTGGCGCCGGATATCCGGACATCCCCCTTGAGGGCCACGCCACCTTCGATAATCAGTTTATCCATCAGCAGTCAATCCCGGGAACTGCGGCGCTCTTCGGGAGTCAGCGTTTTCATCGACAGTGCGTGGATTTCTTCGCGCATTCGATCACCGAGCACCTGATAGACCAGTTGATGGCGCTGAACACGTGATTTCCCGCTAAAGGCGGCACTGACGATGACGGCCTCGAAATGCTGGCCGTCGCCGCTAACCTCGAGTTCGTCACAGGCCATCCCCTTGGACAAATACCCTCGTATCTCTTCCGGTGTCACCATTTTCATTTCCTTTGCATGCCAAATCCCACCAAACAGCGGACATCCGCTGGAGGTCAATGCCGAAGTTTGTATCCTCTGGAAAGCATGGCCAGGACGCCTGCTGAAACTGCCACAAGACAGCCGCCGACCACTGTGATGCTCAACATGGGACTCGCGTCGGAGACGCCGAAGAATCCGTACCTGAATCCATCAATCATGTAGAACACCGGATTGAGGCGGGACAAACCGCGCCACGTGTCGGGGAGCGCATGAATCGAATAGAACACCCCCGAAAGAAAGGTCAGGGGCATGATGACAAAGTTCTGGAATACGGACACCTGATCGAACTTGTCCGCGACAATCGCCGCAACAAGACCAAAGGCGCCGAGCGTAGCGCTACCCGTCACCGCGAACAGAACCAGCCAGACTGGTTCCTTGAACGTGACTTCGGCAAATGGCAGCGCCGCCATCAGAACACCCGCGCCAACAACTATGGCCCTGATCACGGCTGCAAGCACATAGGCTGAAAAAAACTCCCAGTAGGACAGAGGCGGCAAGAGAATGAAGACCAGATTCCCGGTCATCTTCGACTGTATCAACGAGGAAGAGGTATTTGCGAACGCGTTCTGCAGCATCGCCATCATGACCAGTCCGGGGATGAGAAAGGACGAATAGGCGATCCCGTGATACATCTCCGCACGATTGCCCATTGCCTGCGCAAAGATCATCAGATACAGAAGGGTCGTCAGCACGGGCGCAGCAACGGTCTGGAACCCGACCTTCCAGAAGCGCAGGACTTCCTTGTAAAGCAGCGTGGGAAATCCACTCACTGCGAGCTACCCATGACGTCCATGAATACGTCCTCGAGATCGGGTTGTTCCAGATCCAGTTCGACCAGGCGCGCACCGCTTTCGCGCAACGCGGCAAGGACGGGCTCGATATCGGCATATTCCGACAACACCACAGAATAATCTGCGACGTCCTGTGAGTCACCACGCTCGACGGTCTTGCCCATCAATTGCTCAGGCACTGCGCCCTCCGCCCTGAAACGCATCCGAAGATGCCGCAGCCGCCTGACCAGATTACTGGTGGAATCCAGCGTTACAATCCGGCCCGCCTTCAGCATGGCAATTCGGCCGCAAAGGGCTTCCGCCTCCTCCAGGTAGTGCGTCGTCAGAATGACCGTATGCCCGTCCCGGTTAAGGCGCTGAATGAAGTGCCACAGGCCGCGACGGAGTTCAACATCCACTCCGGCAGTGGGCTCATCAAGAATAATGACAGGGGGGCGGTGGACTAGAGCCTGCGCGACCAGCACCCGCCGTTTCATGCCACCGGAAAGCGCCCGCATGTTGACGTCTGCCTTCGATGTCAGATCGAGGCACTGCATGATCTCGTCGATCCAGTCATCGTTGCGCCGCAGCCCAAAGTAGCCGGATTGGATGCGCAGGGTTTCGCGGACTGTGAAGAACGGATCGAATACAAGTTCCTGAGGGACGATGCCGAGCGCTCGGCGAGCCGACCGGTAATCAGCCTGAACATCGTGCCCCATCACAAATACCTGGCCGGAATCGGCACGAGCCAATCCCGCCAGCATGCTGATAAGCGTTGTTTTCCCAGCGCCGTTGGGGCCCAGCAGACCGAAAAATTCGCCCTGATCAACCCGCAATGAAACACCGTCAATCGCTTGAACGCGACCGAAGCGCTTCGTCACGTCGCGGATATCTATGGCTGCTGTCATGATTGGGCGACGGGCG
>CANIIN010000294.1 GCA_947467405.1 Betaproteobacteria bacterium
CTCGCCCAGGTCGCCAGCGGCAATCCGTTGGCGCAACGCCAGCGTACCCGGTTCGCAGCGGCGCATGTAGTTGACCATCACCTTTATACCGGCGCGTTCGGCGGCCGCCAGCATCTCTTCTGCCTCCGTGACCGACCCGGCAAGCGGCTTTTCGCACAGGATGATCCGGGGTTTGTGGGCGATGAGCTCGTGAAATGTCCGGGCATGCAACGCGGTGGGTATCGCCAGGGCAACCACTTCAGGTCGCTCCTGCCCGAAGAGTTCCGCGATCGAACGATACGCGCCGCGAGCATACCGGTCGGTGAACCGGCGTCGACTCTCGGCGTCCGGATCCACCGCACCAACCAGCTCGAATCCGGGATGGGCGGCAAAGGCATGCGCGTGCGTCAAGATGCGGTCATCGCCCCGATGCGCGTAGTCGTAGCCCATGCCGATATTGCCCAGTCCGATCACCGCAGCTTTGAAGGCACTCATGCGACGCACCGCATGACATGCGGCCCAATATGACGGAAGCTGGAAATACCCCAGTGTCCCGCCAGCGCGACCAGCGTTGCATCCGCCGCATTGCCCGTGATTGGGATTAACACCTTGCCATTCGACGGCACAGCACGCAGGCAATTGGCAAGGTCCTCGGGCAGCGGTTTCCCGTCAGCCGGAAGCAAGACCTTGCGCGGCAGGAGCCACGAGTTCATGCGCGCCTCGCCGATGGTGGCGATGAACTGGTAATGAGTGCCCATGGTTGCCGCCTTACTGCCGTTCCATCTGCTGCACCATGGAGCGAAAGCGCTCGTCATCGCGCACCAGACCGTCATAGCTGCCGGATGCCACCACCCTGCCCTTGTCGATCACGAAGATGCAATCGCAGTTGCGCACGGTGGCAAGGCGGTGCGCAATCATGATCAGGGTTTTCGTGCCGGACAAGGCATCGATGGCCTGCATGACTGCCGATTCGGTATTCGTGTCCAGCGCCGCGGTTGCCTCGTCGAAGACCAGCACGTCCGGATCGTGATACAACGCGCGGGCAATGCCGATACGCTGCCGCTCACCGCCGGACAGGCGCACACCCCGCTCACCGACCACGGTGGCGTAACCTTCCTCCAGATCACGCACGACAAAATCGTGCAGGCTGGCCGCGCGTGACGCGGCTTCGACGCGCGCCATGTCGACCTGTCCATCCGGTAACCCGAAAGCGATATTGCGCGCGATCGTGTCGTCGATCAGATAGATCTGCTGCGGGACATAACCGATATGCCTTTGCCAAGACAGCACGTTGTCACGATCAATACGGGCACCATCGACCAGAACGGAGCCTGTTTCCGGCACCAGCAGGCCACACAGAATGTCGACGATAGTGGACTTGCCGGCTCCGGTCGTGCCCACGAACGCCACCGACTTCCTGGCAGGAAGGTCGAGCTGCGGCACACGAATCGTCGGTTCGGATGCGCCTGGATAGGTGAAGGTCACATCGACCAACCGGATGGAGTCGATCAATGGCGGAACGTTCTTCTGTACCGCCGCAGGCTCCTCGCCCGGACCCGCGATGGCCATGTCTCGAACCAGAATATCCAGCGACTGGGTGGTGAAACGAAGGCTGGCGAGGCTGACGAAGATCTGCTGCAGCGCCGGCATCAGCCGGTATCCAGCCAGGACGTACAGTCCGATCAATGGCAGGGACTGGTCCAGTTGGACTCGCGACGCAATAAGATACAGGATGATGACGATGGCCCCGCCCATCGCCAGCACCTCCAGAACATAGCGCGGTAACTGGGCAATGATTTGGTGCGTCGAGGAGTTTCGCGCGAACAGCAGTGATGCGCCCTCATAACCCTTGAGGAAAAACCCGGCGCGCTGATACAGCTTGATCTCCTTGATACCGCCCAGCACGCTGCTCGCCGCGGTAAAGCGCCGGGTATTCGCCTCGTTGCGCACTTCGCCGAGCCTGCCAAGAAAGCCATGCACCAGCAGATAGATGGCTGCGTATGCGCCGCCCAGCACGATTGCCACGCCCATGGCGAGCCAGGGATCGGCGAGCAGCAGCAATCCTGCGAGAAACAGCGCGACCAGGCCCTTCGCGGCAATCTGCAATGACGGTATCAGCAGACCATGCACGACGGAAGTCACTTCCGACAGAATGTTCTTGACCAGTTCCGCCGAATTGCGCGTCAGGAAGAAAGCGTAAGGCCTTCCCACGTAGCGCTCGATCAGGCGGGCGGACAACAGGTGATCCTGCAGATAGACAAAACGGAACATCACCCAGACCAGCAACATGCTGGCGGCGTTGCTCAACGTCAGCAGCACCAGGGTCACGATGCCGGCGAAGACCAGAAATGCATCGGTGCTGCTGAATGCCAACCCCTGGTACAGACGGGCAAGGTAAAGATTCGTTTCCACCACGTGCGGATTCGCAACCAGCGCCATGAACGGCATGATCGAAACGACACCGGCCGTTTCCAGGATCGCCACCACCAGCATCACCACGAACAACAAGCGCGCGCGCCGACGCTCCGCCGGCAGCATGAGTTCGAAAAGACGCCGCACGGTTTCTAGCATCGCCCCCCCGGAAAGACTGCGAAACACGCATTCCATCTTGAGAGAAATTGCCCGGAGAACCGCGTCAGATGGCGATCTACAAGCACCCTCCTCCGGAAGCAGCTCACTTCCGTTCCCTCAGGTTTTGCGTCATCCGCCGGGTGTGGCCGGTCGTGAGTTTGCCCGTTGGAGTATGCAACTCGCCCAGGACAAACCGACGCCGAATCCACTCAGCAACAGACGGTTCAGCGTCTTGTCGTTGATCCGCTCCTTGAGCAGCAAGGGCAGCGACGAAGATACCGTGTTGCCCTGATCGGCAAGATTCATCGGGACTTTCTCTGCAGGCAACGCTAGCCGCTTGATCAGATGATCGACAATGAACTTGCTGCCCTGATGAAACAGGAACTGGTCGATATCGGCCTCCGAAAGGCCCACCTTCTCCAGCAACGCCTTCACCTGCGCAGGAACTTCGGTCGCCGAAAAATTGAAGACTGCTCGGCCGTTCATGAACAGCTTGCCATCACGATTCTCAAGCGCTCCGCCATCCTTTCCCAGCGTACCGAAAAGGAATGGACCCGGCACCCACTCGCCGGATGTACACCCGTCTTCGAGCAAAGTCGCAGCGGCCCCGTCTCCGAACAGGAGGACCGTGTTCTTGTCATCCGGGTCGACAATCTTGGAATAGGGGTCGGCCGTGACGAGCAGACCGGTGGCGAAACCGTTGGCGCGCATGAATCCCGTCACCACCGACAGTCCGTACACGTAGCCGGAGCAGCCGAGTGAAATGTCGAAACACGCACAGTCCTTCTGCAGGCCCAGCTTGCCATGGACGATCGCCGATGTATGCGGCAGCCCCCGGCGGTCCGAATTCTGGGTGCAGACCACGAGACAGTCCACGGCCGCGATAGCCCGACCGACCTGGCTCTCCAGATCGCGAATGGCACTGACGCACAGATCCGAGGTTTCTTCGTCAGCGGCCTTGCGCGAAACTCTCTCGACACCCAGCTTGCCGACGATGAACTTCTCGTCGATGCCGAATTTCTCCTGCTTGTCGAAATTGCTCTCTCGCCCAGCCGGAACGTACGTGCCGATGCCCTTGATACCGATCATGGTTTGATAGTCGAAAAACAGATGTGGCCCAGCGGCGCCAGTGCACAGCGAACAGCCGATCGCGTCAGCCGGTGATTCAGGTTCTGCAGCAACTCAACCTCCATGGCGAAATTGGTATCCGGGAACACGCGCCGCAACCCAATGCGCGATGCAATCCATATGCGATTCAGGAGCACATAGGGCGCCTGATGAAGAAACCTGGCCGCCGCGATCAATTCTTGTGTCGCCGAATGCGTCGTCTCTCTGATGGTTCGGATTATAGAGCCAGACACGTCACATCGCCTCGCTGGATGACTTTCATCATGGGGAGGCGCCGGGCGATGGGATGCCCGGTTTCCGCAGGGCAGCCTTGCCACTGTGCGGAGAAGATTTCTGTCATTCCCTGGACAGGCATGGACAGCGGGACCGCGGTGGTCCTGATAGTCGGTTGACGACTGCATACTGGACATTCGTCCGCTGGATGTAGTCCAGAAAGTTCCGGGAAAAGAAGATTCCATGGCACCGACTCCTGATAGCCGCTCACTTGCTTTCTCGGCTGCTGTAGGTACACAACGCCTCGACAATGCGTTCGGCACCGCGGCAGTCGATGGCATTGCGTCCAGCCTCGGACATCGCGATCCGTCTCGGTTGGTCACTGGCCAGCGCGTTGATCTGCGCACCGAGCGCTTCTGAAGTCAATTCGACAATATCCCCCAGATCGATTGCAGCACCCAATGCTTCCCAACCTTGTGTATTGGGCCGCTGATTAGGAACGGTTCGAATAAGCAATGTCGGGGCGCCCAATGCCGCTGTCTCGAAACTGGTCGTTCCACCGGCGCTGATGACCAAGTCCGCCTTAGCAATAAGGTCAGCCATATTGGGGGCGTCGATGTGCAG
>CANIIN010000295.1 GCA_947467405.1 Betaproteobacteria bacterium
TCCGGAGACGCCGAACTTCCAGCCGTGAAAGATGCAGCGCAACGCGTTGTCCTCATTGCGCGCCAACAGCAGTGAGGCACGACGATGCGGGCAGTACTCGTCGAAAAAGCCTACCCGGCCGTCAGTGGAGCGGAAGGCCACGTAATTGCGCCCGAACAGTCGCACCTGCAGCGGCTTCCCATCCGCCTCGAGTCGCCCCGCGCGTACCGCCGGAATCCAGTGGTGCTGCCGCAGCATGCGACCCATGGGCGCATCACCCTCGATGCGGGTGAGCAGTTCGTTGTCTTCCTTGCTGAGCATGAACCAGATTCCCCTTTGCCACGCGCTGTACTGATAGATGAGACATGGCGTGCGCGATGTTGATTATTGTAATGTAGCATCGCGTTTCTTTACTCCGGCTACCCCATCGAGCCGCTATCTGTGGTCCTCCGCCAAGGGCGACGTTCCGGGGTTTGAGATTACACCTGACGAGCCCCGCACCGGACGGACGTCGGCACTTCAGTCGTTTCATTTCATTCAGCAAGGAGAAGTATCAACATGCAGCTATTCGCACGAATTGCACTGGCCGTCGGCATCGCGCTGTCCGGCACCACCGCCCACGCACAGGACTTTCCGAACAAACCAGTGAAAATCGTCGTGGCACTGCCAGCCGGCGGCGCCACCGACGGTGTCGCCCGCCTCGTCGGCGCCTTCCTCGACAAGACCTGGAAGCAGCCGGTGGTGGTCGAGAATCGTCCCGGCGGCGCCCAGATCATCGCCGGCGACTACGTGAAGAATTCTGCGCCTGATGGTTATACCGTCGTGCTGTTCGCACATTCGCTGTCCTACGAGGACCTGCTCACTAAGACCGCCTTCAACCCCATGACCGACCTGGCGCCAATCGCGCTGATCGCCGGCAGCGGGTATGTTCTGACAGTGCCTGCAGCCTTTCCTGCCAAGGATTTCAAGGAATTCATCGCCTACGTCAAGGCCAATCCCGGCAAGGTCAATGAAGGCACGGTCGGACCCACCAGCGTAAATGAAATCCAGAAACTGTGGAAAGACCTGGCCGTCGACATCGTCAAGGTGCCGTACAAGGGCGGCGCGCTGATCATGCCGGCACTGACCGCCAACGAAGTCCAGCTCTATGCGGCGTCGGTGCCCGACGTGCTGCAACTCTCCAAGGCCGGCCGTGTGCGCCCCATCGCCTACACGGAAAAGCAGCGCCACCCGCTGTTCCCCGACGTCCAGACCATTGCCGAATCCGGCATGGGCGTGCCGAACTTCGAGGCGCGCTACTACTTTGCCGTGGCCGGGCCCGCAGCCACGCCCGCAGCGGCCATCGGCAGGATCAACGCCGCTATCGCGCAGGCGGTCGATTCGCCGGAAATCAGGGAGAAGCTGTCCAGCTTCGGCATGCGACCGCTCAAGGAAACGCCGGAAGGTGTCCGCGCCACGCTGGCCGGAACTCGGGCCAGTGCACAGTCCATGATCGCCGCGGGCATTCTCAAGCCGAACTTCTGATCGTCAAGGACTGCCGCACAAAACTGAAGTACACGCGACAAGAAAAAGGGGCCCGACATCGGGCCCCTTTTCATTTTTGCGCGGCCCTGACTGCCCGCGACCTAACCATTTCGCGCAGATCACGCCTTATGCGGCCGCCTGATCGTAGGAGAAGTCCTCCCAATTCATGCCCGGCTGCAGCAGCGTGTCCACCGGGATCGGCGGACTCATCGCCTTGTCGGCCAGCGCACTGCCCAGCGGCAGCCGGCCGGCCTCGAACTCGCGCAATGACTTCAACAATGAACGGCGCATCTGCACGATGGCCACGTCGGTCTCGGACAGGAACTCCTTGGTCCGATCGACGATCGGCCCCATGCTGACCTGAACCACCACGTCTTCCTCGACGATGTTCTGCGCGAAACCCGTGAAGTGTCCCGCGGCGATCAGGTTGCGATCCTGACCGTAGTTGTTATCCCGGTTGCCGCGCAGTTTCACCATGTTGTGCGGGTCGTACGACGCGCCAGGCAGCAGCACCAAGCGCTCCGACGGGACGATCTTTTCCGTTTCCGACCACTGACCGAAAAACAGCAGGTGCTTGCGATTGTCGATGGGCACGGCCATGAACAGCACGCCGTTCTCCTTGTCGCGGCCGGGCACCAGGCACACGTAAGGCATGAAGTATTCCGTCACCCGCGCGTACGTGGTGCCGTCCTTGCGCGCACGCAACGCAGCCGCACGCAGGCCGTAATCGGTATGCGCCACTTCATAGCGCGGCAGCGCGTCCATCGACATGCCGATGGTGCCGCCGACACGCTTCATGTGCTGGATCACCCAACTTTGATGCAGCGTCTGCACGTGCACCGAGTCCACCGTGCCTTCGACACCCTGCAGCCAGTTGCAATCGGACACGCTGACCGTCATGAACAGATCGGCCTTGGGATTGTTCACAAACGGCAGTTCCGGAAATTTCGGCGCGACAGCCTTGCCCAGCCACACCCACAGGATGCCGCCGCCATCGACCACCGGGTAATGCCGCAACGGCACCTTGGCGCAGAATTCGTCATGCTTGTTGGCCTGACTCGGCACCTCGACGCATTTGCCTTCGGCGCTGAACTTCCAGCCGTGGAAGATGCAGCGCAGGCCATCGCCTTCGTTGCGCGCCAGCGCCAGCGATGCGCTGCGATGCGGGCAGGCCTCGTCGAAAAATCCGATCTTGCCCTTGGTATCGCGGAACGCCACGTAGTTCTGCCCCAGCAGGCGCACCTTCATCGGCTCGGCGTGCGCAACCAGTTGCGTGCTGACGCCGAAAGGCATCCAGTAGTTCTCCCGAATCATGCGTCCCATCGGGGCGTCGCCCTCGACCAGGGTCATCAGATCGTTTTCTTCGCGTGTGGTCATCAACTCTCTCCTGTTGGCCTATCAGGTGCGCCGCGCCCATTCGGCAAAGCGACAACGCACCCCCGCCTGATAATGTGACTCGCTTCGGGGTGTGTCAATACGTGGCACTACAGTGATTTGAATACCGCCTAGTATGAATCTTGATGACGCAGCGCAGCAACCCAAATAATGGGCGTCTTTCAGCACAATCATTGTCTAAACAACGACTCCGCGTGTAGTATTGATTCTCGTTACACTCACTTCAATTGCGTCCAACAATGGATCGCAGACAAGAACAAGGAGGATTTCCGGCATGCGCTTCATTTCAAGTTTGATACTGGCATCCCTGGCGGCATTCATGAGCAGTACAACCAGCGCACAGGATTACCCGAATCGCGCGGTCAAGCTGGTCGTCACGTTGCCGGCGGGTGGCGCGACCGACGCAGTGGCACGTCTGCTGGCAACCAGTCTGGACAAGACCTGGAAGCAACCCATCGTCGTGGAGAACCGTCCCGGCGGCGGACAACTGATCGCCGGCGAATTCGTCAAAAATTCGGTGCCCGACGGCTATACGCTGATCATGTTCGCGCATTCACTGTCCTACGAGGACCTGCTCACGCAAACCACCTATAACCCCGTCACCGACATGACGCCCATGGCCATGATCGCGGGCAGCGGTTACGTGTTATCAGTACCAGCCGCGCTGCCGATCAACAATTTCCGTGAATTGATCGCCTACTCCAAGGCCAATCCCGGCAAGATCAACGAAGGCACGGTCGGCCCGACTGGCGTGGCGGAATTCCAGAAATTGTGGAAGGACCTGAATGCCGACATCACCAAGGTCCCGTACAAGGGCGGCGCGCTGATCGTACCTGCGCTCACGGCCAATGAAATCCAGCTCTACACCGCGTCACCGCCCGACGTGTTCCAGTTGTCCAAGGCCGGCCGCGTTCGCCCGATCGCCTATTCGGAAACGCAGCGCCACCCGATGTACCCGGACGTGCAGACCATCTCCGAATCCGGCATGGGCCTGAACAACTTCGAGGCCCGCTACTACTTCGCCATCGCCGGTCCGGCGGGCGTGCCGGCCGCCATTGTCGCCAAGGTGAACGCCGGTGTCGCCACGGCAGTGGACGCGGCGGAAGTGAAGGACAAGCTCAGCCAGTTCGGCATGCGCCCGTACAAGGAAACGCCGGAGCGCACCCGTGCCATCATTCTGGGAACACGCACCGGAGCGCAGGCCATGATCGCGGCCGGCATCCTGAAGCCGAACAACTAATCGGTCCCATCCGCAACATGCAAAAAAAGGGGGGCAATGCCCCCTTTTTTCATTTCTGCTGCCGGGCGTGGCCCGAACCGAAGCGCGGCTCGTTCTACTTCCCTTCCATCACCCACACGCCATTCCAGTCGTCGGGCGGCGGTTGGTCCTGCATGTGTCGCGTGCGCTCGAGATAGAGCTTGGCGGTCTTGTCGTTGGGATTCATGGCCAGCACCTCCTCGAACGCGGTAATGGCTTCCTTCCAGCGCCGGTGGCGGTAGTCGGCCAGGCCGGTGCGGAGCTGCCGCAGCGGGTCGCCGAGGTCCGGATAGGTTTCGTCGGTGGGATAGTCCATCACTTCGTAGATCGCCACCGGCTGCGTCTTGCCCTTGACGA
>CANIIN010000296.1 GCA_947467405.1 Betaproteobacteria bacterium
ATTGCTGCACGTAGGGGGTGCGCGCAACGACCAGCAGGATGGAAAAGAGTCCCGCCCCGATCAGCGCGGCAAGCCCCAGCATCAGCCAGGCGGCGGCCAGGCGCTTGCGCTCGCCGACCGGGATCGGCAGGCTGAAGGCGTTGGCCGGGATGTGCCATGCCGAGGCATGGAACTGGTGCCTGTCGATGGAGAGGGTCTTCTTCATGTCGCGGTCCACCTGAAGTGAGGAATGCAAAAAAGGCGCGGCCCCTGAACTGTCAAGTCCCCGCTTTTGGCTACTTGATCTGTATGCCGCCACGCTCGGCGGAGAAGTCGATGAGAACCACCTGGCCCGGTACTGGATTGACGGTCTGGCTATGCTCGTAGTTGAAGCCGTTGACCCTGGCGTCGTCGTTGAATTCCACCTTGAGCCTGTGTTCTCCCGCAGAGATTGCCAGGCGCCGGTACCCGGCCGCCGCGCCGTCGCGTCGGAGGCCGGCCGGGGAAAAAACCTCGTCGTAAAGTGGCGCGCCATCGAGTTCGACGCGCACATGCACCGGCGAACGCTCGCGCGGGCAATCCTGCGCCTCACGCATGTTGGCCGGCATCTTCGCCAGTTCTTCGGCGCCGCGTTCACGGCAGTTGGCAATGATCTGTCCGGGATGGGTGAATGACAGCCTGAGCAGCGCCTCATCGCTGCCCAGTTGCCGATAACGCGGTTGCGTCGCGAAATAGCCGATGAAGATGGCAAACAGGGCATAGAGCACAACTTGTCCCGCCCAGCGAAAAATCGCGGCAGCGTGCGCGCCGACTTGAGCGGCCGGCTTCTGTTCAGACATGGTGTCGACTCCGGGCAAATGCCTTGGCAGCCAGCACGGCGCCGGCAGGCTGTTGATCGAGCGCTGCGGGAAGCCCGGCACGAAATTCCGCCAGGGCCCATTCGGTCGCCGCGACATCGGCACACTGGGCCATGCAGACGCGTTCAAGCGCCACGCTGGCGCGCAGGCTCGGCTCGCGTTCGCCGGCCAGGCGCTGGCGCAGCAGGGTGTCGCCGCTCTTGAATTCGCAGTCGCCGTCCGAACACGCCGCCACGAAGACCCCATCCACACCGGCGCGCAACGCGTATTCGACAAACGATGGCGGCAGCATGCCGACGCAGGGCAGCCTCAGCACGGCCACGCCGTCCCGGGGAGCGGGGCATTCTCCGTGCTCGCAGGCGAATACCGCTACGGTGGCAGCGGTCTTGCGGCTCAGATCCGCATCGTCAAATCCCTTGATGGCGAGTTCCAGTTCTTCACGCAGCGCACCCATCGGTCGCTGCGGCATCTCGATGCCGGTGCGGAACAGCGTGACGCTGCGAAATGGCGTCGATGATGGACAGGCGCCGGCACAGATGCCGCAACTGGCGCACAGATCGGTCTCCACCACCGCCTCGCGCGCATGCCTGCGACCGTCACTGCGCGGCAGCATGATCACCGCGCCATACGGGCAATCGGTAAAGCAGCGTCCGCAGCCGTTGCAATTGGCGAGATCGACCACCGCCGCAGGCGCGCGGCTCGATGGCACCAGCCATGGCAGCGCCACCAGCAGCAGCGTCGCAGCCACGGTCAGCAACCACAGTGTGCCCGGCATGCCGCGATTCACCAGCGGCAGGGCGAACAGGTAGAACCAGTCGAGGCCCAGCCACTCAGGCACGCGCGACAGATCGGCAGGCGCCTGCGACAGGGCCGGTTGCGCCAGCGACAGCAACACCGTGATGACAACGGTCGTCACGGCAAGGACGCGATGCGGCGCGGTGACCGGATCGGTGATGCGCTGGATATGCACCCACATGCCCAGCAGCAACAGCAGCGGGATGCCGATGTGCAGAAAGGCCAGCAGGGAAAACAAGCGGTCGGTGAGCGTATCGGTCACCAGGAAATTGCGAATCATGGTGACGCCGAAGCCGGGCAACACGGCAAACCATTCCGTCACGGCCGTGGCAATGAACTGCGCCAGTCCGTCCCACACCAGCCAGTAGCCGCCGATGCCGGCGGCCAGGCCAAGCCACAGCAGCGGCACACCGCTCACCCAGGCGTACCAGCGAAAGCCGCTAAAACGTGCGTAGACCAGCTCGCGCAGGAGATGCAGGAGCATCACCACTGCAAAGGCGTCCGACGCGTAGCGATGCACGCTGCGCATGAGGCCCGCGCTCCAGGGCTGTGCGGTGGTCATGGTTTCGACCGACGCATAAGCACCCGTAATGGAGGTATCGAACAGCGCATAGATGTACACACCGCTGACGGTGGCAATCCAGAACAGGTGAAAACCCAGCGCGCCAAGTTGACGCAGCGGATTGCCCGGCACGCCGAATACGCCGTCCAATGCCCGTTCCACGCCATGCAGCAGGCGTGCCGCGGCGTTGGCGGGCTTGACGTCATGTCCTGTCGAACTCACCGAACCGCCCATCATTTGTAATGAAGATGCATTTCCTGTTGTGAAACCGATTCCGCTATTCGCGGCAGTCATGGAAGCGCTACTCAAAAACCCACGACGCACCAGACCGGCAAGCACCTCCCTATCGCGATATGCCGACTTGAGTGCGACGGGATGGTCGTCGTGCTGATGCAATGTAACCGGCGCGGCACTGGCTGCGCCTTGACTTCGCTCAATGCGCCTTGACTTCGCTCAAGCGGGACGTGGACGCCGGCGGCGCTGACTGACCAGGAAGCCGATAACCGCGCCGACAATGGACAAGCCGGCAAAGATCTCCACGAACAGCGAATAGTTGGCCCGGTAGCCGCCGGTACTCGGGTCGTAGACCGTGCAGAACAGTTTCACCTTGGTCCAGATGGCACCCAGCCCCTCGGCGCGGCGCGCCTGACCGGAGAGCAGATCCTTGATCGGTTCGACCAGCATCTGCAGCTCGAAGGTGTCGCCATACACCTGCCGGTAGACGGTGCCCTCGGCATCGAGAACGGTCACCTGGGTGATGTGGTCGAATCCCTTCGGCGTCGGGTAGAAGGTGAAACCAAAATCTCGCGCCAGTTCCGGAATCGTTGCGGCATCGGTGCTGACGAACGTCCAGCGCGTGTCGTCAATGCCGTTCTGCCGGGAAAATGCCGCCATGGCATCGGGCGTATCGAAGGGCTGGTTGAAGCCGACGGTGATCACGTTGAAATTGTCGCGACCGAGAGCCTCGCGGGCGCTGCGCACCGCCTTGGCGAGAAACTGCGTGGTCACCGGGCAGACCTGGAAGCAGCCGGTATAGACGAAGTTCACCAGCAGGGGCTTGCCGCGATATTGCTCGAAACGGACGTCGCGGCGCTGCACGTCACGCAGCACGTGACTCCGGGGCTGGGTACCGATCACGGCCTGGCTGACAGCGAGCGCTTTCGCAAAATCCGGACCAGCACCGGGGTCGGACTGTGCTGCGCTCGTTGCGGCATCGGGTGCAGCGACAGCGGTACGCGATGACGATGGGCTTGAGCCTGGAGGACTGGCATGGCTCGCGGCGATGATCGGGCCCGAACCCGTCATCACAGCACTCCACAACGCCGCACCCGACAACGTGATGATGAGTGCGTGACGCAACATGCTCAGCCGGTCAGGGCGCTGTCCAGCATGGCCCCCAGCAACAGCAGCGAGAGTTGCAGCAGCGAGGCATGAAAGCACGCCATGGCCGTGCTGCGGTTCGGATTGGCCAGCAGGCGCAGGTTGTACTTCAGGTAATAGGCACCGCCCGCCACGGCACCGGCCAGATACAGCCAGCCGGCGGAATAGAAGAATGGGGCAATCGACGCGGCCACCAGCAACACAGTATTGGCGAAGATGGCACGCGTCGCGAAGGCATCGCCCTTGACCACCGGCAGCATGGGCACGCCGGCCTTCAGGTAATCGTCGCGATAGGCGATGGCCAGGCTCCAGAAATGCGACGGCGTCCACAGGAACAGCACCAGCGCGAGCAACAGGGCTTCGGGCGAAATCACCGGATTGACCGCCGCCGCACCGGCCAGCACGGCAAAGCTGCCGGCCAGTCCGCCGATGACGATGTTCCACCACGTGCGCCGCTTCAGCCACACCGTGTAGACCACGGCGTAGAAGAAGGCGCCGAGGAAGGTGTACAGCGCCGCCCACGGATTCACCGCCAGCCAGGCCGCCACGGTCGCTGCGGCACACAGCCCGACGATCAATGCCAGCCAGCCCAGATGCGGCCGCAGCGCACCGCTGGCGAAGGGCCGCTTGCAGGTCCGTTCCATGGTGCGGTCGAGTTTGTATTCGTAGTACTGGTTGAATGCGCCCGCAGCCGCCGAGGACACCAGCACCGCCAGCGTCAGCACGGCCACCTGCCAGGCCGGTGCGTGACCGGGCGTGATGGCGAAACCCGCCAGCGCGGTGATGGCGATCACGATGCCGATACGCAGCTTGAAGAGGTTGAAAACGAGTTTGAAGGCTTGGGTCATGTTGTCTCCCGGTGCCGGCCACCGCCGGGAGGGCGAATGGCGCCCTCCCTTTCCGGTTGC
>CANIIN010000297.1 GCA_947467405.1 Betaproteobacteria bacterium
CTTATAGAAGTCTGGTCTTGAAGCTGCAGCCTGAAGTTCGCAACACCCCCATTCCCGTATTTCTGGATTCATCTTGAAATCTCTTTCGCGCCCGATTGGTCGAGTCCTGCTCGTGCTGTGCCTGATGCTGCCCATGGTGAACATGGCGGCCATGGCGGCACTGCCCAAGGTACTGGTCGAAAAACTGGCGCTGGGCGAGAGCGATGACAAGGTCGCCGCCATCGCCGAGATCGTGGCCTCGGCCGATGAAGCCGGCCTGGCCTTGCTGCAGTCGCTGCTCGCCAGCGAAGTGCAGATCGTGACCGAGAAGAAAATCGTGCTGCTGGTGAAGGATGGCAAGGCCGTCGACGCCGTGACCGGCAACGCGGTCGGCCCGCTTCCCGAGGGCGTCGAAGACGTGGTGCTGAACAACCGCCTGCGTCGCGAAGTCGAATCGGCCATTGCCGCGCTGAAACTCGTATCCACCGATCGCGCCATGCGTCTGGCTGCCGCCAAGGCGCTGGACGGCGCGGCCGACGAAGCCATGCTGCCGTTGTTCGCCAAGGCGCTGGAGAAGGAAGTCGACCCCGAGATCAAGATTCTGCTCACGCAGTTGCAGGCCTCCATCCAGTTGAAGAGCCCGGACGCCGCAGTGCGCCTGGCCGCCGTGAAAGCGCTGGCCGGCAGCGGCAGCTCCAGCACCAAGACGGTGTTGCTCGCGCTGCTGGAGAAGAAGGGCGACGAATGGTCTGAACCCGACGCCACGGTCCGCGCCCAGGCGCAGATTTCGTTGCAGGCGGTCGAGTCCAAGCTCGCCAGCGGCCAGCGCATCGGTCAGGTGTTCAGCGGCGCAAGCCTCGGCTCCATCCTCCTGCTGGCTGCGCTGGGTCTCGCCATCACCTACGGCCTGATGGGCGTGATCAACATGGCGCACGGCGAGCTGATGATGATCGGCGCCTACGCCACCTATGTGGTGCAGAACGTGTTTCGCGCGCGCCTTCCCGGCCTGTTCGACGCCTATCTGGTGGTGGCGGTCCCGGTGGCCTTCATCAGCGCCGCGCTGGTGGGCATGCTGCTGGAGCGGCTGGTGATCCGCTTCCTTTATGGCCGGCCTCTGGAAACGCTGCTGGCCACCTGGGGCATCAGCCTCATGCTCATCCAGCTGGTGCGCACGGTGTTCGGCGCGCAGAACGTGCAGGTCGAGAACCCGGCCTGGATGTCCGGCGGCTGGGAAATCGCCAGCGACGTGGTGCTGCCCTACAGCCGCATCGTCATCATCGGCTTCGCCGGCGTGGTGCTGTTGCTGGTATGGCTGGCGCTGACGCGCACGCGCCTCGGCCTGTTCGTGCGCGGCGTTACGCAGAACCGTTCCATGGCCAGCTGTGTCGGCGTGCATACCGGGCGCATTGACACTTGGGCCTTCGGCCTCGGCTCCGGCATCGCCGGCCTCGCCGGCTGCGCGCTGTCGCAGATCGGCAACGTCGGTCCGGATCTCGGCCAGAGCTACATCGTCGATTCGTTCATGGTGGTGGTACTGGGCGGCGTGGGACAGCTGGCGGGCACCGTGTACGCGGCGCTGGGACTGGGCGTGGTGAACAAGTTCCTGGAAGGCTGGGCGGGCGCCGTCGTCGCCAAGATCATCGTGCTGGTGTTCATCATCGTGTTCATCCAGAAGCGGCCGCAGGGGTTGTTTGCGCTCAAGGGAAGGTTCGCCGATGCGTGATGCGATTCAAAAGTCTGCTCGTGTTGAGTTCCTTGTAAGTGATTCCTCTGAAGTCGGGGGATATACAAGGGGGCGGAGCCCCTGTGTTCGATCCATTGGAAGATTCGCCGATGCGTGATTCATTCAAGCCACAGTCTCGAATCGGCCAATTGTTTGGTCTGCGCGGCTGGACCGGCATCATCGCGGCGCTGGCGATCATCGCGTTCGTCGCGCCGCTGTTGAACCTGGTCGTGCCGGCCGGCAGCGCACTGCATGTGTCCGATTACGCCGTGTCGCTGCTGGGCAAGATCATGTGCTACGCCATCCTGGCGCTGGCCATGGACCTGATCTGGGGTTACACCGGCATCCTGTCTCTCGGGCACGGCGCGTTCTTCGCGCTGGGCGGTTACGCCTTCGGCATGTACCTGATGCGCCAGATCGGACTGGACGGCGTGTACCACAGCGAGCTGCCGGACTTCATGGTGTTCCTCGACTGGAAGGCCTATCCCTGGTACTGGAGTTTCACCGACCACATCGGGTATGCGGCGGCGCTGGTGGTGCTGGTGCCGGGCGTGCTGGCCTTCGTGTTCGGCTACTTCGCCTTCCGTTCGCGCATCAAGGGCGTGTATTTCTCCATCATCACGCAGGCCATGACCTTCGCCTTCATGCTGCTGTTCTTCCGCAACGACACCGGTTTCGGCGGCAACAACGGATTCACTGACTTCAAGCGCATCATCGGCGTGCCGATTCACACGTCCGAAATGCGCATGACGCTGTTCGTCATCACCGGGCTGGTGCTGGTCGGAACGTTGATCCTGGCGCGCTATCTGGTCACCTCCAAGTTCGGTCGCGTGCTCACGGCCATCCGCGACGCCGAATCGCGTGTCATGTTCTCCGGCTACGACCCGCTCTGGTACAAGCTGGCCATCTGGACGCTGTCGGCAGTGATCGCCGGCATCGCCGGTGCGTTGTACGTGCCGCAGGTGGGCATCATCAATCCGGGCGAGATGTCGCCGGCCATGTCGATCGAGATCGCCATCTGGGTGGCGGTGGGCGGCCGTGGCACGCTGGTGGGCGCCATCCTCGGCGCCTTTCTGGTCAACGGCGCCAAGAGCTGGTTTACCGTGGCCTTCCCCGAATACTGGCTGTTCTTCCTCGGTGCGATCTTCATTGCCGTGACCTTGTTCCTGCCGCAGGGCGTGATCGGACTGTTGAAGACATTGCGCAACAAGAAGAGCGCCTCTGCAACGGCGGTCGAGGTGGCGGCATGAACGCCGCGGTCACGGCAGAAGCCGTGGAAGGTCAGAACCTGCCCGGCGGTGCGGATGCGGCGGCCTATGGCCATGTGCGCACCGCGGGCGTCGATACCTCGCACGGCCCCATTCTTTACCTCGACGACATCTCGGTGTCGTTCGACGGCTTCAAGGCGCTGAACAAGCTGACGCTCACCATCGAGGCGGGCGAATTGCGCGTCATCATCGGTCCCAATGGCGCCGGCAAGACCACCATGATGGACGTCATCACCGGCAAGACCCGTCCCGACGCAGGTACCGCGTTCTTCGGCCAGACCATCGACCTGCTGCGCATGTCGGAGCCGCAGATCGCCCATGCCGGTATCGGACGAAAGTTCCAGAAGCCCACGGTGTTCGAGAACCACACCGTGTTCGAGAACCTCGAGCTGGCCATGAAGACCGACAAACGCGTCAAGTCCACGTTGTGGTCGAAGCTGGACAGCGCAGCCTGGGATCGTATTGCCGCGACGCTGGAACTGATCCGCCTTTCCAACCAGTTTGACCGGCTGGCGGGACTCCTGTCGCACGGCCAGAAGCAGTGGCTGGAAATCGGCATGCTGCTGATGCAGGAACCGAAGCTGCTGCTGCTGGATGAGCCGGTGGCCGGCATGACCGACGCGGAAACCGAGCGTACGGCCGAACTGTTCAACACCCTGGCCGGCAAGCATTCGCTGATCGTGGTCGAGCACGACATGGATTTCGTGTCGCGTATCGCGCGCACCGTGACCGTGCTGCACGAAGGCAGCGTGCTGGCCGAGGGGCCGATGGATGTCGTGCAGAACGACGCCCGCGTGATCGAAGTTTATCTTGGGCGCTGAACCATGCTGACCCTCTCCAACGTCAATCAGTACTACGGTGGCCGCTTCGAGTCGCACAGGTGGAAGCTCATGCCGCTTCCCCCCGTACCCCCTATTGCACAAAATTTGGCAACCAAGGCGGCCCCATGCTGACCATCTCCAACGTCAATCAATACTATGGCGGTAGTCACATCCTCCGCGATGTGAGTTTCGACATTCCGCAGGGATCGGTGACGACGGTGCTCGGCCGCAACGGCGTCGGCAAGACCACCTTGCTGAAGTGCCTGGTGGGACTGCTGCCCATCAAGAGCGGCGGACTGCAGTTCGGCGGGCGTGACATCGCATCGTTGCGCCCCTACGAGCGCGCACGGCTCGGCATCGGCTACGTGCCGCAGGGCCGCGAGATCTTTCCGCGCCTGACCGTGGAGGAAAACCTGCAGATGGGTTTGGCTTCCAAGTCCGGCCGGTCGAAGATCCCGACGCGCATATTCGACATGTTTCCGGTGCTGAAGGACATGCTGCATCGTCGCGGCGGCGACCTGTCCGGCGGTCAGCAGCAGCAACTGGCCATCGGTCGCGCGCTGGCGGCCGACCCCAAGCTGCTCATTCTGGACGAACCCACCGAGGGCATCCAGCCATCCATCATCAAGGACATCGGGCGCGTGATCTCGACGCTGGCCGA
>CANIIN010000298.1 GCA_947467405.1 Betaproteobacteria bacterium
ACGCCTCACGCCCTCATCAAAGGCCTCACGCCTTAAGCCTTGTCACCACGCCTCCCCCGGCATACGATCTGTCACCATGAAACCCACCCACGCCCTGCAAAAACTGGAATCACTGCGCACCGAGTTCGGCCCCGGACGCAGCGCCTGGAAGCTCGCTTTCCTCAAAGTGCTGGAGCGAGGCCGGTTGCCCAGCGCGCGCGCCGTGTTCGCGCTGCACGAACAACTCAGCTTCATGCGCGCCCACCCTGACGACGAGCCGCTGCTGAAGCAGATCGAGAAGATGCTGCACGCTTTCGCCACGCGTCCTGACCTGCGCCAGCATCGCGCGGCGCTGGCCGACAGCGGCATCGCCGGCACCGCCATCCATTACGCCTTCTACTGGCCCACCGCGCACTGGCTCGCCACGCGCTGGCCGGACCAACTGCACATCGATTGGAAAAACATCGCCGATCCGGCGCCGCTGGCGGCCGCGCTGCCGCTGCTGGCCAGCCCCCTGCAGGCCGAGTGGCTGCGCAATGACTCGCCCTCGCCGCGCGCGGCGCTGGCGCGCATGAATGCCGCGGAAGGCTATACGGGTTCCGGCGCCTTCCTCGTGCAGCGCATTGCCGCCCTGCCCGGCAATGATCACACCCGCGAAGCCTTGGCCGACGGACTGGAGATTCCCTACCGCGTCGCGCCGGTCACGGGCACCCCCATCGGCACGGCGGCCGATACGCCGTCGCGCACACTGGGCTGGCACGCGGCCTCAACCGTGTCGTTCATCAGTAAACCGCTGCAACACGTGCACCCCGATCTGCGCGCCGAGATGAGGAAGGCGCCCAAGGGTCTTCGCCTCGCATCGGCCATGGAGGCGCGCCAACTGCTCGATCTCGCGCGCGGCGCGCTGGTGACGCGCTCGCGCGACATCGACGGCATTGCCTATGGTGACGAGCGCGACATCTGGATCGTTGATGATAAAGACGGATTGCAGTGGGCCATGATCGGCGTGCTGCCCGAGCGTCGCGCCCCCCTGCGCACCACCTATGGATTCCTGACGCTGCGTAACGGCGTGCCCACCGGCTACGGCCAGCTCGACAGCCTGCTCAAGAGCGTGGAGCTGTCGTTCAATTCCTATCCCACCTTCCGCGGCGCCGAGACAGCGCGCGTATTCGCGCGCCTCCTGGCGGCCTGCCGCGCCTTCCTCGGCGCCACCGCCTTCACGCTGGCGCCCTACCAGATCGGCCATCGCAACGCCGATGCGGTGGCCTCCGGTGCGTGGTGGTTCTATTACAAGCTCGGCTTCCGGCCGCGAGACCCGGCGCTGCTGGCGCTGGCGGAGAAGGAACTCTCGCGCATGCAAGGCAAGAAGGGCTATCGCTCCCCGCCCGCGACGCTGCGCCAGCTCGCCACCGACACGCTCGTACTCGATACGGCAACCACGCGCGCACCCGACTGGTCGCGGCTGGCGTCGCTTGGCGAAGTGCTCTCCAGCACGCCGCTGACGCGCGACGCCACTACGCAGTTGTTGCGCACGCTCGGCCTGCGCACGGCGCCCGGAAAGAATGCCGACCAGCGCCACGCCTGGCAGGCGTGGGCGCCGCTGGTGCAAATGCTGGGTGTGGAGAACTGGAGCGCGACGGAGCGCAAGGCGCTGGTGGAGATCATCCTCGCCAAGGGCGGACGCTCCGAGCGCGATTACCTGCAGCGCTTCGACGCGCATCCGAAGCTGGCGCGCGCGCTGCGCGCCTTTGCGGGGGTCTGACAGGCTGACCCGGGATGCGTGCTACCGGTGCTCGGTATCAATTTCTGACTGACCCATGGCGTTCGACATCAACCCGAGCGACGCCGAAAAGGAAACGGGCCCGCATCATGGCGATGCGGGCCCGCGACGACACGAACAGCTTTCGCTCCTCAGTCGGTCTTGAGCCCCGAGCGCTTGGCGTCCTCTTCCCAGTTCGGGAAATCCTGCGCCAGGAACGCGATGAACTCCTCTGTTGTGCCGGCCCAGGGCACGCCACCGGTGGCGATCAGGCGATCTTTCACGGCCTGATCGGTCAATGCCTTGATCGCCTCGGCGCCGAGGCGCTGGCGAATGGACGTTGGCGTCTTGCTCGGAGCGAACATGCCGAACCACGCCGTGGCCACGATTTTCGGGTAACCCAGCTCGCGGAACGTCGGCACGTCGGGCGCGTTGGGCTGGCGCTTGTCGGAGGTGGTGGCGAGCAGCTTGGCCTGGCCGCTCTTGAACGCCGCCAGGCTGGTGGCCGCGCCGTCGATGACTGCCTGCACTGTGCCGCCCATCAGATCCTTCATCACCAGCGCCGAACCGTTGTACGGCACCTCGGTCATGTCCACGCCGGTGGCGACCTTGAAGCGCTGCGTCAGCAGGTGCGAGCTGCTGCCGATACCGATGATGCCGATATTGAGCTTGCCCTGATTGGCCTTGGCGTAGGCGATGAACTCGGTCATGGTATTGGCCGGAATGCCTTTCGGGACCGCAAAGAACCACGGCGCGTTGGACAACCCGGCCACCGCCACCAGGTCTTCATTCTTGTAGCCGGCGCTGCGCGACATCAGCGGCAGCACGGCGACGGTCGGCGAAGCCACCAGCACGGTGTAACCGTCGGGCGGCGACAGCGCCACTTCGCGGGTGCCGATCAGCGTGCCGGCGCCCACCTTGTTTTCCACCAGGAAGGACCTGCCCGTGTTCTCGGACATCTTCTGCGCCACCGTGCGGGCGATGACGTCGGTCGGTCCACCGGCCGCGTACGGCACGACGACGCGCACCGGGCGCGACGGATAGTCCTGGGCCACCGCCCACGACGAGACTGCCCCAAGCAGGGCCGCCAGCAACATGCTGATCGAACGTACCTTCATGACTTCTCCTTTGATTGGTATTTTCAGTGCAATAACTTGCCGCACGGCGCTCACGCGCCGCACGACCTCAGAATCCGACCCGTGTCACCCATTCGGCGGCCAGTGCGGGCTTCTCCGCCCCTTCGCGCTCCACGGTGATCTTCCAGGTCACCTCGCCGCCGCCGTCGCGCAACTTGACCGACCCCACTTCGAACCGGCCGCGGATGCGTGACCCGGCCGGCACCGGATTGATGAAGCGCACGCGGTTCAATCCGTAGTTCAGCCCATCCGGCTTCCATTCGTAGCGCACGGTGCGGGACATCATCTCGGCCAGCAGCGACAGCAGCAGAAAGCCATGCGCGATGGTATTGCCGAACGGCGAATCGCGCTTGGCGCGCTCCGCGTCCATGTGGATCCAGTATTCGTCCCCGGTGTTCTTGCCGAAAGTCGTGATACGTTCCTGGGTCACCTCGATCCACGGCGACACGCCGACTTCGCGGCCGGCGCTGGCCTGCACTTCCTCCAGGCCTTTGAAGATGGCGAGCTTTTCGCCGCTGGATACGGTGTTCATTGTGATTCCTTTTCGATCAAAATGGCCATCCCGGGACGGCCAATGACGAGGACAGCCAAGCGAGGCAATGCATTGTATCGGCTGATGCCAGGCAGCGTTCGTGACGCCGCTCAGCGCAGGAAAGCGTCGTAACCGGTCTTCAGGATCAGCGCCGACACCACGATGATGAATACGTGACGCACGAAACCCGCGCCGTGCTTCAACGCCAGGCGCGTGCCGATCAGGCTGCCGATGACATTGGCCACGGCCATGGTCAGGCCGATCTGCCACCACACGTGTCCCTTCAACGCAAACAGCACCAACGCTGCAAAGTTCGCGCTGACGTTGAGGAACTTGGCCGATGCCGAGGCATGCAGGAAGTCATAGCCCAGTACGCGCACGAACAGGAAGATGAAGAAGCTGCCCGCGCCCGGTCCAAAAAAGCCGTCATACCAGCCGATCACCGCGCCGATGAAGCAGGCCAGCGCCGTTTCGCGCCCGCGCGCATATGGCGGTGCATGGGTGTGGCCGAGATTCTTCTTCAGCACCGTATAGATCAGCACCGCCAGCAGCACCGCAGGCAACAGTCGGCGCAGGAACGCCGGATCGACCTGCGTCAGCACCCACGCGCCGAAGAAACTCCCCGCCAGCGTGGCCGCGGCCGCGGGCAGCAGCACGCGCCAGTTCATGCGCACGCGTCGCGAATACTGGATAGTGGCGAACGTGGTACCCCAGATCGAGGCCGACTTGTTGGTGCCGAACAGCGTGGCTGGCGCGGCCGCGGGGAACGTGGCGAACAGCGCCGGCACCAGCACCAACCCGCCGCCGCCTACGATGGAATCGACCAGTCCGGCCAGCACCGAGGCGAGAGAAACAATGAGAATGTCCATGGAATCGATCATCCCATGAACAGGCAGGCAGCAAGCAGCCTGCTAGGTCTTGCGCGCCGTTGCCGCCATCGCGCGCTTGCGCGCGGCGGTGAAATCCCACCACGGCCGCGGCGGCTTGCCGTTCATGAAAGCCGTGATCGACATGAACACATCGAGCACGCAGGGATCCTGGCGCT
>CANIIN010000299.1 GCA_947467405.1 Betaproteobacteria bacterium
AACTCCACCATGCCGCGCGTGCGCGTGACCTCGTTGATCAGCGGGTAGATCTCGTACCTGGTCTGCAGGCGGGCGGCATGCGTGCAATAGCGCGGATCCGTGCCCCATTCCGGACGGCCGATCACCTCGCACAGCGACTCCCAGTTCTTCGGGCTGGCTGCCGCCACCACGATCGAGCCGTCCTTGCAGGGAAACACGCTGCCGAGATTTTCGCGCCGCGCCGGTTGCTGGCCGGTGAGCAGGTAGTCCATGCCGCGCAGGCTCATGGTGGCCAGCGCCGAGTCGAGCAGCGCGATGTCTGCAGCCTGGCCACGGCCGGCGGGATCATCGGCGCGGTCGCGATGATAGAGCGCCGCCAGCGCGCTCATGGCCGCAAAGTAACCGGCCACCATGTCCACGGCGTTCGAGCCCGCAATGGTCGGGTTGTCGTCCGATTCGCCGTTGATGCTCATCCAGCCGCCGCGTCCCTGGAAGATGGGGTCGTAGCCGGGCTTGAAGCGGTCCGGCCCGGTGTGGCCGAAGCCGGTCACCGACACGTAGATGATGCGCGGGTTGATGGCCTTGATGGCGTCGTGATCGAGGCCGTAGCGCGCCAGGTCCCCGGTCTTGTAGTTCTCGAACAGCACATCGCTTTTCGCGGCCAGTTGCCGGACGAGGTCCTGTCCCGCGGGTGTGGCAATGTCGATGGTGATGCCGCGCTTGTTGCGGTTGGCCGACATGAACATCGAACCGTCGCGGGTCGGCTTGCCGTCCGGCCCCTTGAACGGCCATACGCCGAAATTGCGGCCGTCGTCGCCGGTGACCGGGCGCTCGACCTTGATGACATCGGCGCCGAGGTCGGCGAGGATCTGCACGCCGGTGGGTGCGGCCACCACGCGCGACAGGTCCAGGATGCGAATTCCCGACAGGGGCAGTTTCTTCATGCTCAGATCTCCTCGATGAGTAAGAGGCGCACCACCGGCGTCAGTGCGTGCACCTTGTGTCCAGTTCCTTCTCCGGGCGGAATGAATATCCCGTCGCCGGCGTTCAATGTCTCGATCCTGCCATGGCAGTCGATCTGCATCGAACCTTCGATGACATAGCCGATGTGGCCCTTCTCGCACCAGTCCGCCTCGGTGAATTCAGGGGTGAATTCGGCGATGCGCACCAGTCGGTCACCGGATCGATAGGCCTTGTAGCGCGAGCCCGGGAACGGCGTTTTCCATTCCTTGCCATCGAAGTCGATGCGAAAGTCGGCGCGAGGTTTTTTCGTGTGCGGTTCCATGGTCGTCACTCCTCCAGTCCTTCCACCGACACCAGCCGGGCCGAGCTGCATTCATCGCGAATGGCCTTGTATTCCCGATAGGGGCCATTATAAAAATCCTCCCAGGCTGCGACTGACGGGAACTTCAGGATGACGATGCGCCGCGGCGTCCAATCGCCTTCATAGACCTTGTGTGCGCCGCCCCGCGCCAGGTAACGGGCACCGGCCGCCAGCAAGGCCGGTTTGACCTGGTCCATGAAGTCCTTGTACCGAACGGGATCGCGAATCTCGACGTCGAAAATGATATAGGCGGCCATGCAAACTCCTTCTGCATTGATGTTCTTGAATGCGCCTCAATCACGGCGTGGATTGATGCCGCACGATTGTCAATGCGCTGTCGCTCCCATGCAAGTGGGAAAGCGGCTCTGAAGCCGACTGTGGAATGCCGAAATGGCCCCCGCAAAGGCCGGATTACCACCCGAGCGACGATTTTTGGCGTTTTCCTGCCGAAGGACGCGCAATAGCAGCTTCCCGTCAGGTAGACGGTGCTACCCTGCATTCACAAGCTTGGCATTCCCGGCCATGCGCGGTGTTTCCTGGAGAGGAGGGAAGAGCGGCGATTCGCAAAATCCATCGGACGACCTCGTTTCGACACTGAGCCGCTGTTCGCTTACCCCGTAGCTGTCGCCGGATTCATTCCGGACCCTCCAAGGAATCAAGCATGCCGAAAGCCACCGTTTACTACTTCGAAAAATACGACGTCGAGAAGCACCTCACGATGCGCGCCGGTCCGGCGACCATTCAGGCCATTGCCAAGGCCAAGGGCAAGACCCTCAAGAAAACCATGCAGGAAGTCGACGATTCGCGCGTCGATGCCAACGGATTCCTGATCGCAACCTGATTCACGCCTGAGGATTTACTGAACAAGGGGGTCGCTGTTGCGAAAATGAGCCCCTTGTCTATCCCCCGCTTCAGCGGGAAGTGTGTTCGGGCGTTTTCATTTCCAGGACTTGATCAGCGTTTCCCTGATTGAATGCCCTGTGTGAGGTAACGAT
Organism: Betaproteobacteria bacterium; assembly: GCA_947467405.1. Taxonomy (GTDB): domain Bacteria; phylum Pseudomonadota; class Gammaproteobacteria; order Burkholderiales; family SG8-39; genus CAIYPG01. The sequence continues at coordinate 2,299 of CANIIN010000299.1, forward strand.
CCCCCGCACGGGCAGCGCCGCGATCACTCGAAGTGCTCACAGTTTTGGCGTCGTCAGGTCGCGGCACACCAGCACGATCATCTGCAGATAGCCGCCTTCCGCGCGCACCGGGTTGGCCTGGCATTCCACGATGAAATCGAAGCCGCGGTCCGGCACCATGCGGAACTGCGCCTGCTCCGATTGCGGTGAATGGCGCGCGCGCTCCAGGAACGCCTCCGCAATGTGCCGGTCTTCCCCGTGCACCAGGTAGATCCATTCACGCCCATCGGCCAGCTTGCCGGGCTCGAAGTACTTCGCGCAGGTATGGCTGGAAAAACGGAAGCGGTGCTGCGTATCGAGCACGAATACCAGGCCCTCGTACTGGTCGGCGATGAAGCGGAACTGCTCGTTGGAGAGTTTGAGGATGTTGCTGGTGTTGAGCAGGCGCTGGTTCTGCCTGAACAGCGAAATGCCCAGCGCGGTCACGTAGCCGAACAGGCCCACGAAGCACATGCCGGTCACCACCGGTCCGCTGGCCAGTTCGACGGGACGTTGCAGAACCAGAGCCCAGGTCAGCGCCGACAGGCCGAGAAAGGTCAGCCCTACCAGCACGCGCCGCGTGCCGCCGCAGATGGCATTGTTCAGTCCGATGCCGGCCACCACCGCAAACAGCGGCCACAACGCGAACTGGAATTGTGCCGCCCAGATGCCCATCACGATGGCATCGATGTTCATGTTGCGCATTTCGGCGCGCTTGGATTCCGACGACAGCGCCGCGTGCAGGTAGGCCAGTTGCGGATAGATCAGCAGCGTCAGCACGCCCAGCAAGAGCGTGCTGATCACGAAATGCTGCTCGATCAGGTTGGCCAGCACCACCATGAACGAGAAGGCGAACGACACCGTGCGCGTCAGGTAATTGAGGCGCGCCAGGCGGTGGGCGGGGTGGAGCTTGAACTGCATGGGTGATCCGGTGAGTCCTTTCATGCTTGCCGCGTTGTTCCGGTGAGCCGTTTGCCGGCGATCCTGTGGCGCAAATTTGCCATACTTTTCAAGTCGTGCACATCCTGTCAGAAAATGACAATAGAGGGGTGGAGATATTCACGGCTGCGGCCATTCCGCGGCAGCAAGATCCGGCGCGCCGGCCGGGGCTGCGGCGCTGGTCCAGTGCCTGAAGAACAAGCATTGGCGAGGATCTTCAGGTTTTTCCCCGGTGCCGGGATCCGATGCAGGGTGTCTGCTACTTCTTCATCACGGCGGCGATGCGGGCCTTCACGTCGGGGTTGGACAGCACCTTGATCTGGCGCGTCACGGCCATCTCGAGGTGGTGGTCCAGTTCGCGGCGCAGGAAGTCGCGATGCAGTTCGACATAGAACCCCAGCGATTCACGCGACATCGGCGCCAGCGCGTTGACGCGCTGCACGGCGCGCTCCAGTGCCGACATCTCGCCCGAGGATTCGCCGATTCCCATTTTTTCCATGCCGGCGGCGTCGATGCGCTGTTGTTCCTCCAGCAATTTCCACAGCAGGCCTGGCGCGCGCAGGCGCAGCAGCAGTTCGCCGCCGGTGCCGGGCACGAAGCCCACGCGGCCCCAGCCCTGCATGGCCCAGCCCTTGGGGCCGATGAAGCGACTGTCGCAGGCCAGCGCAATGTCCAGGCCCATGCCGATGGCCGGGCCGTCGACGGCGGCGACGGTGGGCACCGGCACGCCGATCACCGAGCGGATCATGCCCTGATAGGCGCCGTAGACGATGTTGCGGCGTTCTTCTTCGGGCATGCCGGTGCGTTCGGACGTGCCCTTGAGATTGCCGCCGGAACAGAACGCGCCGTTGCCGGTGATGACCACGCCGCACACGGACTGATCATAGGCCACGTTGGCGAGTGCTGCAGACAACTGCTTGCACTCGTCCGGTCCCATGGAATTGCGCTGCTCCGGCCAGTCCAGCGTGACCACCGCGGCGTGACCCTGACGTTCGACTTTGACTCCCATTTCTGATTTCTCCCGATTCAAAGATTGTTGATTTGTAACCAAAATGGCACCGTCATTCCCGCCGCATTTTCGAAACTGAGCGGGAATCCCGTGTCTTCGAAGTTTCGAAAGTCACTGGATTCCGGCTCGACGCTACGCGTCGTCCGGAATGACGAACAAAAGATCATGAATCTACGT
>CANIIN010000300.1 GCA_947467405.1 Betaproteobacteria bacterium
ACGCAATCGGGTGACTGGGGAATCGCGGCGAGACTGGGCACGCAGGCGCGGTCGCCGATCTTGTCGTACTTGGCGTTGACCAGATGGATCGAGCCCTTGAAATGCGTCAGATTGCCCAGCAGTCTGGCGCCGAATGACTTGGGGTTCGGTGATGCGCCGAGAATGGCGATGCTCTTGGGCGCCAGCAGGCGATTCAGTTCGGCGTGGCGGAAAACCTGGCGGCTTGTGGCTTGGGTCATGTGTGGTGGCCTTGATACGAATTGAGGAAGCGTTGAGCAAGTCCTGAAAATGAAAAGCACCCGAACAAGCTTCCCTCTGAAGTGGGGGATCTACAAGGGGGCTTGCCCCCTTGTTCAGTGAATCATTCAGCGTACTGATTGGGAGTGCGCTAGTTTACGCAAAGCGGCGGGGGAGCGTGCCACCACCATCGTGATTCGGGCACAACCCGTCGGTCAAACCCGCCGCTCAAACCCTTTGTCGATTTGCTGCCTCTAGATGCTGTAAGCGAGCCGGGTTCCTTCGTCGATGGCGCGCTTGGCGTCGAGTTCGCCGGCCAGACGCGCGCCGCCGATCAGATCCACCGGCACGTGCAGAGCCTGCAACTGCCGGGCGAGGTCCTGCGCCGGTTCCTGCCCCGCGCAGATCACCACGGTGTCGCAGGCGAAAGTGCGGCTCTCGCCATGGACCGTGTAATGCAGACCGGCATCGTCGATGCGATCGTACTGGCAGCCGGCGTAGGCCTGCACGCCGCGCTTCTTCAGTTTGTTGCGCAGGATCCACCCGGTCGATTTGCCCAGGCGCTCACCGACGCGCGTTTCGCTGCGCTGGAACAAGGCAATCTCGCGGGTCATGGCCGGCGTGGTCGCTTCCGCCAGGCCGCCCGGCTTGGCGAGTTCCGGGTCCACGCCCCATTCGCGGTAGAAGGCGGCGGCGTCCACGGCGTCGTGCCCGTCCAGCAGAAATTCGGCCACATCGTGGCCGATGCCGCCGGTGCCGATGATGGCGACGCGCTCGCCCGCGGGTTGACGGCCGGTGATGAGATCGATGTAGCTCACCACTTTCGGGTGATGCATGCCGGAGATGACCGGGGTGCGCGGCACGATGCCCGCTGCACAGATCACGCGATCGAAGTGCCCCTGCTTGATCGTGGCTGGCGTCACGCGCACGTTCACGCGCACATCGACGCCATGCACTTCCAGCTGACGGCGCAGGTAGGCGAGCAGTCCGTCGAACTCCTGCTTGCCGGGAATGCGTCGCGCCAGATTGAGTTGCCCGCCGGTTTCGCGGTTGGCTTCATACAGCACGACTTCATGCCCGCGCGCGGCGGCATTGGCGGCAAAGGACAGGCCTGCGGGTCCGGAGCCGATGACCGCCACGCGCTTCCTGGCCGCCGGCGGCGTTTCGTCGAATTCGGTTTCACGGCAGGCCTTGGGATTGACCAGGCAGGTGGCGACACGGTCGGTGAAGATGTGATCCAGGCAGGCCTGGTTGCAGGCGATGCAGGGATTGATTTCATCTGATTTTCCGGCCGCGGCCTTCAACACGAACTGCGGATCGGCGAGCATGGGGCGCGCCATGGAAATCATGTCTACATCGCCGGACGCGAGAATCTGTTCCGCCAGTTCCGGCGTATTGATGCGGTTGGAGCCGATGACCGGAATGCTCACCGCCTTCTTGACCCGCGCCGCGGCGAACAGCCAGGCGGCGCGCGGTACGTGGTACGCAATGGTCGGCACGGGTGCTTCGTGCCAGCCGAACCCGGTGTTGATGATGTCCGCACCGGCCTTCTGCACGGCCTTGGCGAGATAGTCGATGTCGGCCGCGCTGCTGCCGCCGTCCACCAGGTCCAGCGCCGAGAGGCGGAACATGATGATGAAATTCGCGCCGCGCTCGGCGCGGATGCGGCGCACGATTTCGACGGCGAAGCGGCAGCGATTCTTCACCGTGCCGCCCCACTGGTCGGTGCGGTTGTTGGTGCGCTTGGCGACGAACTGGGTGATCAGATAGCCTTCCGAGCCCATGATCTCGACACCGTCATAGTCGGCCTCGGCGGCGAGGGCCGCGCAGCGCACGAAATCCTCGATGGTGGTTTCGACCTCGTCTTCAGTGAGGGCGCGGGGTGAACGCGGGTTGATCGGCGAGCGGATCTCGGAGACGCCGACAATGTGGTCGTGCTTGGCATAGCGCCCGGCGTGCAGGATCTGCAGCAGGATGCGTCCGCCGCCGTCATGCACGGCGCGGGTGATGTGCGTCAGGTTCTGCGCTTCTTCGCCGGTCGAGAGAATGGGCGCGCCGGCTTCGAGTCGTCCCGCCTCGTTGGGGGAGAAGCCGCCGGTGATGATCAGCGCCACGCCGCCGCGGGCGCGCTCGCCGTAGAACGCCGCCTCACGCCGGAAATGGTCATCCAGGTGCTCGAGTCGGGTGTGCATCGATCCCATGATCACGCGGTTCTTCAGCAGGTGCGTGCCGACCTGTATCGGAGACAGCAGGGTCGGGTAGGGGGCGAGTTCCGGAACGGCAGACATGAATGAGAATCCTCAAATATTCCAATTTTTGAACGGGCCGCACCTGACGGACGAATGTATGCTGCATGCACGGTGTGCAGGGCGGGCAATTCTACCTTGTGCGAAGTTTCGTCTGACGCTCCCTGCCGGAGGGTGCGCAAAAGCCGGTATCATTTCGGCAGCAAACAAGTCGTGAAGCCGCGGCGCCAGGCATTGTCGGTCATCTCGCCGGCATCGCCGCCATCACAACGCAAGCACAATCCCATCAGGTTCAGGAAGGAAGCAAACGTCATGGAACAGGAACTGCTGACCCACATCAACAATGGCATCGGCTATGTCACGCTCAATCGGCCGCATGTGATGAATTCGGTGTCGCCGGAATATCTGGTCACGGTCATCGAGGCCATCCAGAAACTGGACGAGGACGACGCGGTGCGCGCCATCGTTTTCACCGGCGCGGGGCGCTCGTTCTGCTCGGGCGGCGACAAGAAATTCCTGAATGACCTGACCACCATGTCGCCGCCGCAGATCCGCAATGCGGTCTACAAGTCGTTCCTGGGCACGGCGCGTGCCCTGAAGTTCGCGACCAAGCCGACCATTGCCGCGGTGAACGGCCCGGCCATCGGCGCGGGATGCGAATTCGCCGTGGCCTGTGATTTCCGCATCGTCGCGAACACCGCCTACTTCTGCGAGAACTGGATCGACCTCGGCATCATCGCGCCACTGGGCGGCATGTTCCTGCTGCCGCGCCTGATCGGGCTGGAGCGCGCGACCAACATGCTGATGCGCGCCGTGAAGGTGGGCGCCGACGAGGCCAAGGCGATCGGCCTGGCCACCGAAGTGGTGGCGCCGGAAGCCCTGCTGGAGTCCGCGCAGAAGCTGGGCGAGGAGCTCGCCCGCAAGCCGCGGACGGCCCTGGCCATCATCAAGCAGGGCCTGCGTCGCGGCATGGATGGTTCGCTCACCGGCGAATGGGAGTTCAACGTGCAGGCGCAGAGCGGCCTGTTCAAGGGACCGGATTTCCAGGAAGCCATGGCGGCCATGGAAGAAAAACGTCGCCCGGTCTACAAGTAACCCGCGGCGACTGTCCTCTGTCCGTTGTCTGAAGGGCCGCGCCTGTCGCGGCTCTTCAGCTTTGTGCCGGACGCCAGATCAGATGATCTTGCTCTTCCTGAGCTCGTCGATCGCCGCCGCGTCCAGTCCCAGCAGATCACCGAGAATCCTGTCGTTGTGCTGGCCGAGCATCGGTGCCGGCGTGTCGTAACGCGCCGGCGTTTCGGACATCCTGATCGGATTGGCGATGACGCGCACCTCGTCGGCCAGCGGGTGCGCCATGGCCTGAACGACGCCGCGATGCTGCACCTGCGGATCGGCGAAGACGGCCGGGAGGTCGTTGACCGCACCGGCGGGCAGGCCGGCCTTGTCCATGGCGGCGATGAAATCCGCGCGCATCCAACTGCCGCCCGCCTTTTGGATCAGATCGGTCAGTTCCTTGCTGCGCTCCCAGCGGCCGTTGTTGGTGGAATATTCAGGGCGCTTGGCCTCATCCGGGATGTTCAGGACCTGGCACAGCTTCTCGAACATGCCGTTCGACCCGGCAATGTAGAAAACTGGACCGTCCTTGCATTGCAGGACGGTGGAGGGGCCGCCGCTCAGCGGGTTGTTGCCGGTGCGCTTCGGCACGAACCCGCCGATCAGGTATTGCATGGCCGTCGGCGCGATGGTCGCAATGGCGGTGTCAAGCAGCGCGACGTCGATATGCTGGCCCTGGCCGGTCTGATCGCGATGGCGCAGGGCGAGCAGGATGCCTACTGTCGCGTTCAGGCCGACGATCATGTCCACGACATTCGGACCGACTTTCATCGGACCGCCGCCCGGTTCCCCGTCCGCGTGCCCGGTCAGTTCCATCCAGCCGCCCATGGCCTGAAACAAGAC
>CANIIN010000301.1 GCA_947467405.1 Betaproteobacteria bacterium
CAATGACTGACATGACTTTCCTACCCTTTACCCGCCCGACCATCGACGAGGAAACCATCGCCGGTGTGGCGGAAGTCCTGCGCTCGGGATGGATCACCACCGGCCCGCAGGCCAAGGCCTTCGAAGCGAAACTGTCGGAGTACTTCGGCGGACGCCCGGTGCGCGCCATGGCCTCGGGCACCGGCACGCTGGAAATCGCCTTGTCCATTGCGGGCGTCGGCGCCGACGATGAAGTCATCACCACGCCGCTGTCCTGGGTGGCCACGGCCAACGTGGTGGTGCGTGCCGGCGCGCGGCCGGTGTTCGTGGACATCGATCCGGTCACGCGCAACATCGACCTGAACCTCATCGAAGCCGCCATCACGCCGCGCACCAAGGCCATCATCCCGGTGGATCTGGCCGGACTGCCGGTGGATCGCGACCGGTTGTACGAACTGGCGGGTCGGCACAAGCTGCGCGTCATCGAGGACGCGGCGCAGAGCATGGGCGCGTCATGGAACGGTCGCCAGATCGGCAGTTTCGGCGACCTGGTGTCGTTCAGCTTCCACGCCAACAAGAACATGACCACCACCGAAGGCGGCTGCCTGGTAGTGAACAATGAAGCCGAAGCCGACCTGGCCGCACGCCTCCGGCTGCAGGGCGTGGTGCGCTCGCCCGACGGCGAGCAGGAAGTCGAATTGGCCGGCGGCAAGAACAACATGACCGACGTGGCGGCGCGCATCGGCCTCGGGCAACTGAAGCACATTGACGCCTTCAACGCGCGGCGCCGTGAACTGGCGCGCCGTTACTTCCAGTCCTTCGACAAGAACCTCGGTTGCGGCATGCCGGTCGCCGACTTCGGCAACTCCAACTGGCACATGTTCCAGGTCACCCTGCCTGCTGGCAGGAACCGCGGCGCCTTTCTCAAGGCCATGCAGGACCAGGGCATCGGTGTCGGCGTGCATTACCCGGCCATGCACCTGTTCAAGCTGTATCGCGCCATGAGCTACGGCCCGGGCATGTTCCCGCATGCCGAAGCGGTGGGCGCCAGCCTGGTGACGCTGCCGCTCTTTCCGGCCATGACGGAAGCCGATGTGGAACGCGTGTGTGAAGCGACGAGGAAGGCCCTGAACCCATGAATACAGCCGTGAAATCAGTCGACGTGTCGGTGGTGATCCCGGTGTACAACGAGGAAGACGGGCTGGAGTCGCTGTTCGCCCGCCTCTATCCGGCGCTGGACGACATGACGAAGAAAACCGGACGCAGTTATGAGGTCGTGTTCGTCAACGACGGCAGCCGCGACCGTTCCGCGGCCATGCTGCGCGAGCAGTTCCAGAAACGCCCCGACGTGACGCGCGTAGTGCTGTTCAACGGCAACTTCGGGCAGCACATGGCCATCATGGCCGGTTTCGAGCAGACCAGTGGCGCGTGCGTCATCACGCTGGATGCCGATCTGCAGAATCCGCCCGAGGAAATCGTCAATCTCGTGAACAAGATGGACGAGGGTTACGACTACGTCGGCACCATCCGCCGCCAGCGCCAGGACTCGTTCTTCCGCCGCTATGCGTCGAAGGCGATGAACCGGTTGCGCGAGCGCATCACGCGCATCCACATGACCGACCAGGGTTGCATGCTGCGCGCCTACAGCCGTGACATCGTGGCCGCGATCAATTCGTGCCGCGAGGTGAACACCTTCATCCCGGCGCTGGCCTACACTTTTGCGCGCAACCCGGTCGAGATCACCGTCGCGCACGAGGAACGCGCCGCGGGCGAATCGAAGTATTCCCTGTACAGCCTGATCCGCCTGAACTTCGACCTCGTGACCGGATTCTCGCTGGTGCCACTGCAGGCCTTCTCGTTCGCCGGCATCGTCATCTCGCTACTGTCCATCCTGTTCGTGATCGTGCTCGCCGTGCGCCGCATCCTGGTCGGTCCGGAGGCCGAGGGCCTGTTCACGCTGTTCGGCATCGCCTTCTTCCTGATCGGCATCACACTGTTCGGCATCGGATTGCTCGGCGAATATATCGGCCGCGTCTACCAGCAGGTGCGCCTGCGTCCGCGTTACCTCATTGATGCCGTGCTGAGTGAAGCGGAACAGGGCGAATCAACGCAAGGCGGCGGCGACCGGACAGGACGGCAGGTTTGAGCGATCGCAACGCAGGTGGCACCGGCCGCAGCGCGGTCGTCTTCGCCTATCACAACGTCGGCGCGCGCTGCCTGCGCGTGCTGCTGGAACACGGCGTCGAGGTGAAACTGGTGCTCACGCACGAGGACGATCCGAACGAGACCATCTGGTTCGAGAACGTGGCGAAAATAGCCGCGCAACACGGCATTCCTTTCATCACGCCGGGCGACGCCAATACACCGGAGATGATCGAGCGCATCCGCGCCCTCGCGCCGGATTTCTTCTTTTCGTTCTATTACCGCCGCATGCTGTCGCCGGCGCTGCTGGCGATACCGCCGCGCGGGGCATTCAACATGCACGGTTCACTGCTGCCGAATTTCCGCGGTCGCGCGCCGGTGAACTGGGCGGTGATCAAGGGCGCCACCGAAACGGGCGCAACCTTGCATGAAATGGTCGAGAAGCCGGACGCCGGTCGCCTGGTGGATCAGGAAGCCGTTCCCATCGGCCCGGACGATATTTCGTTCGATGTATTCGGCCGGGTGACGGACGCCGCCGAAATCGTCCTGCGCCGCTGCCTGCCCGGCCTGCTGGACGGCAGTGCCGTGCTGAAGACACAGGATCTCAGGCAAGGCAGCTACTTCGGCGGTCGCAAGCCCGAAGACGGCCGCATCGACTGGTCGCAGGGCGCCAAGGCCATCCACGATCTGGTGCGCGGCGTGGCGCCGCCCTACCCGGGCGCGTTCACGAACGTCGCCGGCACGGAAATCCGCATCCTGCGCACTCGCCTGGAGCCCTCCCGTCAGGCGCAAGCCGGCGGTCCCGGGTTATATTGCGAGGGTGATGCGACCTATGCCGACTGCGGTGACGGCGCAGTACTGCGAGTGCTGATTGCCGAGGGTCTGGACACGATTCCCGGCCTGCGCGACGGCAAGGTCGCACTCAAGTAAAGAATCAATACGGAACACTGACTCAGAAACGGCAAACATGAAAAAGATCCTCATCCTCGGCGTGAATGGCTTTATCGGACACCACCTGTCGCGGCGCATCATCGCCGAGACCGACTGGGAGGTCTACGGCATGGACATGCAGACCGACCGCATCGAGGGATTGCTGAAGGAAAAGCGCTTCCACTTCTTCGAGGGTGACATCACCATCAATCACGAGTGGATCGAATACCACATCCGGAAGTGCGACACGGTGCTGCCGCTGGTGGCGATCGCCACGCCGGCCACCTATGTGAAGGAACCGCTGCGCGTTTTCGAACTCGACTTCGAGGCCAACCTGCCCATCGTGCGCTCCTGCGTGAAACGCGGCAAGCACCTGGTGTTTCCGTCGACCTCGGAGGTTTACGGCATGTCCACGGATCGCGAATTCGACCCGGATTCCTCGCCGCTGGTGTACGGCCCGATCAACAAGCCGCGCTGGATCTACGCCTGCTCCAAGCAACTCATGGACCGCGTCATCCATGCCTACGGCCAGCAGGAAGGCCTCGACTACACGCTGTTCCGGCCGTTCAACTGGATCGGCGCGGGACTTGATTCGATCAACACGCCCAAGGAAGGCTCATCCCGCGTGATCACCCAGTTCTTCGGCCACATCGTGCGCGGCGAGAACATCAAACTGGTGGACGGCGGCAGCCAGAAGCGCGCCTTCACCTATATCGACGACGGCATCGACGCGCTGATGAAGATCATCGACAACAAGAAGGGCGTGGCCAGCGGCAAGATCTACAACATCGGCAATCCGAAGAACAACTATTCGGTGAAGACGCTGGCCGAGATGATGCTCACGCTGGCCGCCAAGTACCCGGAATACCGCGAAGGCGCGAAGAAGGTGAAGCTGGTCACCACCAGCGCCAACCAGTACTACGGCAAGGGTTACCAGGACGTGCAGAACCGCGTACCGAAGATCACCAACACCCAGAAGGAACTCGGCTGGTCGCCGCAGGTCAACATGCGCGACTCGCTGAAGCGCATATTCGACGCCTACCGCGGCGATGTCGCCGAAGCGCGCCGGTTGGTCGACTGATTCCCTGCGCTCCGAAGCGCACGCATCCGTCGCCATTCATCAGGACATCCTCCCAGGCATGACAAGTTTCAGCATCGAACCCGTCCGGCGCGAGGACCTGCCTCAGGTCATGAGCATGATTGTCGAACTGGCCGAATTCGAGCGACTTCTCGACATGGTGGAATGCACCGAAGATCAACTGGCGGCAGCCCTGTTCGGCGAACACAAGTCCGTGGAGGCCATGCTGGGCTGGGTCGACATCGATGGACAGCGCGAGGCTGTGGCCTACGCGATCTACTTCCACAACTTCTCCACCTTCCTCGGCA
>CANIIN010000302.1 GCA_947467405.1 Betaproteobacteria bacterium
AAGGATCACATTTCCGCCATAACGCTGAATGGCGTACTGCCGATCCACCGCCGCACTTTCGGGCCCGTCAAGAGAGCACTGCTCATGGCGCGTTCATGAAGATCATCAGTTCGCGGGACAATCCCTTTGTCAAACAGATGATTCGACTCGCATCATCCGCACGCGAACGAAAGACATCCGGCATGACCTTGCTGGATGGTGATCATCTCATCCAGGCATTTGCCGAATCGGCAGGTAGTGTGGAGTATCTGATTGCCACCGATTCTGCGGGGCTTTCGCCCGAGAAAAATGATCTGTTCAGGACCGTAAGCTGCAAGGAGCAGGTTGTCGTTGCTGATGCAGTATTCAAGTCCATTTCCGATCTGGCGGCCCCCACGGGATTGATGGCCGTCATTCGCATACCGGATGCCGCGCCATACCCCGATGAACCGGAGTCCTGCCTCCTGCTGGAGGGGATTCAGGATCCGGGTAACCTCGGCACGATCCTGAGAACAGCCGTCGCGGCAGGCTTCAGACACGCATTCCTGTCTCCGCAATGTGCGATGGCTTGGTCGCCCAAGACACTGCGCGCAGGAATGGGAGCCCATTTCAATATGTCTGTGCACGAGGATGCGAATCTTGCAGACGTTGCCGCGATGAACGGATTGACAACTGTGGCAACCGACCCCCGCTCATCCCTGTCAATTTATGAAGCCGATCTTCGCACAGCAATAGGGTGGATTCTCGGTGCGGAAGGGGCTGGGATCAGTCAAGGTCTGCTTGAGCGAGCGTCCATGAGACTTAGCGTGCCGATGAGGGGAAGATTGGAATCCCTCAACGTATCATCAACGGCTGCAATCTGCCTTTTTGAGCAGGCCAGGCAGCAGCGTCTCAGCGGGCCGAGCGCGACCGTGCCTGATCGTCAATAGGTACGACGCTCGAGCTTCACTTCCTGCATGATTGTCGTGGCAATCTCTTCGATCGATTTGGTCGTGGAGTTGAGCCATTTAACTCCTTCACGGCGCATCAGGAGTTCGGCCTGTGCCACTTCATAACGGCAGTTAGACAACTCTGCGTATTTGCTCCCTGGACGACGTTCGTTGCGGATCTCACTCAGCCGCTCCGGGGTGATGGTAAGTCCGTACAGCTTGTCGCGAAACGGCACAAGCGGCTTGGGCATTTTCATGCGGTCTAAGTCCTCGGGGATCAGCGGATAATTTGCCGCACGGATGCCGAATTGCAGGGCCAGATAAAGCGACGTGGGGGTTTTTCCACTACGCGACACACCCACCAAGATGACTTCCGCCTTCGCGAGTTCCCGATCGGTTACGCCGTCATCATGGGCCAAGGCAAAATTCACGGCATCTATTCGATGCCCGTATCCCTTCTGGTCCACCGCACTGTGCGATCGCCCAATCGTATGCGTCGATTTCACGCCGAGTTCCGCCTCGAGTGGCTTCAGGAATGCATCGAAGAAATCAAGCGAAAATGCATTGGCCTTGTGAATTAAGTGACGGGCTTCCGAGTTGACCAATGTAGTCATGACGATGGGTTTCCCATTGCCGGCAGATGCCACCTTATTGATTTTCTCCACGCAATCCCGGATTTTTTCCGGGGTATTGATGAAGGGCAGGGTTACTTGGTGAAAATTGATCCCGTCAAATTGCGTCAGGAGGCTATGTCCCAGCATTTCTGCGGTAATACCGGTGCCATCGGAGACAAAAAACACCGTACGGGTCTTGTGTGATGAATTCATTGACAGGTATCCGAATACGCACATTTTGTGCTGCGCACAAAATGGCCGAACGGTAAAATACTGCCTTTCCACCAATGATTCAACCGACAGGCTGAATAACCCGATGGCCCAAACCAATTACGTCGTTAATTTCGACACCCTGCGCATGACCGATGTCGAACACGTAGGCGGAAAAAATGCGTCACTGGGAGAAATGATCAGTCAGCTCTCCAAGGCTGGCATCCGGGTTCCAGGGGGCTTCGCCACGACGGCCCAGGCTTTTCGGGATTTTCTGAGTCACGGCAGTTTGGATGCGCGGATCGAAGAACTGCTGAAGACGCTGGATGCCGATGATACCGACCAGTTGGCGCAATGTGGTGCGCAGATCAGACAGTGGATTGTCGACACGCCGTTTCCCAAGGCACTCGAGACCGAAATTGAAGCTCACTACAAGCAGCTTGTGCCCGCCGGGTCGGGAGATTTGACGGTCGCGGTCCGCTCCAGCGCCACGGCCGAAGACCTCCCGGACGCTTCGTTTGCCGGGCAGCAGGAAACTTTTCTGAACATTCACGGCTTCGAAAATGTTCTTGTGGCCATGAAGCACGTGTTTGCGTCGCTCTACAATGATCGCGCCATCTCCTATCGCGTTCACAAAGGCTTTGACCATGCTTCGGTTGCCCTTTCTGCGGGCGTTCAGCGCATGGCGCGCAGCGATACCGGGGCGAGTGGGGTCATGTTCACGCTCGATACCGAGTCGGGCTTCCAGGATGTGGTGTTCATCACGGCATCGTGGGGATTGGGCGAAATGGTGGTGCAGGGCGCTGTCAACCCGGACGAATTCTATGTCCACAAACCCATGCTTCGTTCAGGCAAGCAGGCGGTCATTCGCCGTAGTTTGGGGTCGAAGCAGCAGAAAATGATATTCACCAACGCCGCTCAGGCAGGCAAATCGGTGCAGATTGTCGAGGTGTCCGAGGCCGATCGTCATCGGTTCTGCTTGTCGGATGAGGACGTCACCGAACTCGCGCGCTTTGCCACGAAGATCGAAGAACACTACCAGCGTCCGATGGATATCGAGTGGGCCAAGGATGGAATCGATGGAAAGATCTACATCCTTCAGGCGCGTCCTGAGACCGTTAAATCGAACAAATCTGCCGAAGGGCAAGAGCGCTATCGCCTCAAACAGACATCGGAATTGCTGATTTCCGGCCGCGCTATTGGTCATAAAGTGGGGGCCGGCATCGTTCGCATTGTCAAGGACTCCAGCGAAATGAGCCTCGTCAAGCCCGGCGACATTCTTGTGACCGACATGACCGATCCGAATTGGGAACCGGTCATGAAACGCGCCGCCGCCATCGTGACCAACCGTGGTGGACGCACCTGTCACGCAGCCATCATCGCGCGTGAACTCGGCATTCCCGCCGTAGTGGGTTGTGGATCAGCCACTGATGACTTGAAGGACGGTGCGGCGGTAACGGTTTCCTGTGCTGAAGGCGACACCGGTCACGTCTATAACGGCATTCTTGAAATCGAAGTGACCTCCAAGGAGCGGGGCGAAATGCCCAAGAGCCCGGTGAAGATCACCATGAACGTCGGAAATCCGCATCTGGCATTCGACTTTCAGAGCCTGCCGAACGATGGAGTTGGGCTTGCACGCCTGGAGTTCGTGATCAACAACATGATCGCCATCCACCCTCAGGCGGTTATCGAGTACCCGAATATTCCCTCGGAGCTGAAGCTGCAGGTTGAAATTGCATCGCGTGGCTATGCAAGCCCCAAGGATTTTTTCATCGAGAAGCTGGTTGAAGGGGTGGCCACGATTGGCGCCGCCTTCTGGCCCAAACCGGTCATCGTCCGCTTGTCGGATTTCAAGTCCAACGAATACAAGAAACTAGTCGGTGGTTCACGATACGAGCCGGACGAGGAAAATCCCATGCTCGGCTTCCGCGGTGCTTCGCGTTATATCGCCCCGTCCTATCGGCAATGCTTTGATATGGAATGTGCCGCCATGAAACGCGTTCGCGACGTGATCGGATTGACCAACGTAGAGATCATGGTTCCATTTGTGCGCACCGTGGACGAAGCAAGCAAGGTCATCGATCTACTTGCCGCCAATGGTCTGAAGCGTGGTGAAAACGGTTTGCGCCTGATCATGATGTGCGAACTGCCGGCCAATGCGCTGCTGGCCGATCAATTCCTTGAGTATTTCGACGGGTTCTCCATCGGCTCGAATGACTTGACCCAACTGACGCTGGGACTCGATCGTGATTCCGGATTGGTGGCGGACTCGTTCGATGAGCGCAATCCAGCGGTCAAGGCACTACTACGGATGGCGATCCAAGCCTGCCGGAAACAGGGGAAATACATCGGCATATGCGGTCAGGGGCCATCCGACCATCCGGACTTTGCGCAGTGGTTGATGGAGGAGGGCATCGAAAGCCTTTCCCTGAATCCCGATACGGTCGTGGATACCTGGATCGAACTGGCAAATGCTGCGGCGGCCAAATTCGTATCCAAGGCAGTCTGAGAGTCACAAAAGCATGGTTTGGTATAGCGTCGTCAACCGGCTTGCATTGGGTCTGCCATGTTGAGGCGTATGCCCGAACTCAGCGACGCGTCTTGATGATTCGTTGCTGTTCGCGCTGCCAGTCCTTGTCCTTTTCGGCATTGCGCTTGTCATACTGCTTCTTGCCCTTTGCCAACCCGATGTCGAGCTTGA
>CANIIN010000303.1 GCA_947467405.1 Betaproteobacteria bacterium
GCCATCGTCGTCGGTGCTCAGCGTCGCCAGCATGCGCTCGGCCTGCTCGCGCATGCCGCCTTCGATGGAACGCCGCTCGCGGTTCAGGTCGTCCAGGCTGCGCGCGATTTCCAGCGCGCGGCCGTAGTCGTCGGTGACCAGGCATTCGATGCCCAGGCTCATGTCGTTCAGGCGCCCGGCGGCGTTGATGCGCGGCCCGAGCACGAATCCGAAATCGAAACTCGCGGCGCGGCGCGGATCGCGTCCCGACACGGCGAAGAGGGCGCGCAGTCCCGGCTGCAGGCGCCCGGCGCGGATGCGTTTCAGGCCCTGCGCCACCAGCACGCGGTTGTTGCGATCCAGCGCCACCACGTCGGCCACCGTCCCCAGCGCCACCAGATCGAGCAATTCACCGAGGTTGGGTTCGGCGCTTTCCGTGCCCGCCGCGCCGAAGGCATCGCGGCGGCGCAGCTCGGCACGCACCGCCAGCAGCGTATAGAACATCACGCCCACGCCAGCCAGGTTCTTGCTCGGAAATCCGCAACCCGGCTGGTTGGGATTGACGATGGCGGCGGCCTTGGGCAACTGCTCGCCGGGCAGGTGATGGTCGGTGACCACTACGCGCACGCCGAGGCGGTTGGCTTCGTCCACGCCCTCCACGCTGGCGATGCCGTTGTCCACGGTGATGAGCAGGTCGGGCTTCAGTTGCACGGCCAGACGCACGATCTCCGGCGTCAGGCCGTAACCGAACTTGAAGCGATCCGGCACGATGAAGCGCACCTCTGCTGCGGCGCCGGTCTTGGTCTTCATGGCGCGCAACCCGCGCAAGCCCACTGCGCAGGCGGTGGCGCCATCGCAGTCGTAGTCGGCCACGATGACAATGCGCTGACGCGCTTCGATGGCGTCGGCAATCAGTTTCGCCGCTTCATCGACGTGGCTCAATTGATCCGGTGCGATCAGGCCGGCGAGGCTCTCATCCAGTTCCGACTTGCTCTTGATGCCGCGCGCCGCCATCAGGCGCGCCATGAGCGGATGCACGCCGTCCTGGACCAGTTGGTCGAAATGGCGGGGCGGAACGGGGCGGGTAGTGATGCGGGGGGATGACAAGGTCTTGATACACCTGTTGATGATTTCAGAAGACGTGAATTTAGCCGTCATCCCCGCGAAGGCGGGGATCCAGTGACTTTTGACTTTCTCTTAGGAACCTGGATTCCCGCCTTCGCGGGAATGACAAACAAATGACAAATCATTGCCATTCATTTGGAAATTCTCAATAGATTGAAATGAGCATGCATTTTAGTCTTCACGCTTCCGCACATAGGTAGCCAGCGGCTTGCGCCGCCGCCAGAAACGGCGCAGGTCGCCGCGGATTGTTTCCACGGAGAGTCCGCCCAGCGCGGTGGGCAGATGCACGCTGAGCATGCCGATGCGACCGCTGTGCAGCGCCGCCAGCGCCGGGGCGATCCAGTCGCGGTGCAGCGTGGCGCCGGCCTCGGCCCAACCCGGCGCGTCGCCGTAACGGGCGGGGGCGCGCAGTGTATCGAGTACAGCGAGCGTCTGGCCTTCGTCCGGGGCGTTGGCCAGCCAGGCTTGCAGATTGTCGGCCAGCGGCAAGGCGCTCGCGCCCGAGGCGCCCGCCAGGCCGCGCGCCAGCGGGTCATTCGCCAGCACGGCGTTGAACGGACGTTTGTCCAACGGCGCGTACACGCCGTGTCCCCAGAACCACAGGCTGTTCACCGTCATTTCGCCGCGCGCTTCGCGCGCCTCGTTGACCGGGTGATCGTGCAGCGCCATCTGCACTTCGTTCATCAGCGCATGCCAGTGCATGCCGTCTTCGCCAGAGGGAAGATGCCCGGAGATCGGCTCCCCGCGGGCTTCTCCAAGGGGTGTGGTGCGGATGGAGGGTGTGCTGCCGAGACGCGCATACCAGCGTCCGGGCTGGCGCGCGTCGATCTGCAGCGCCGCGCCGAAGTGTTCGTTCAGCGTGGCGGCCAGCGCACGCGCCTCGTCTTCATCGATGCCGAATACGCTGGCGTCGGCCAGCACCAGTTCGTCGCGATCCACGCGCAGGTGCACCGGGTCGGCGCGCGCCCAGCTCGCCGCGCCGGGTTCGCCGCCGTCGCCGGCCAGCGAATACGCGGCGCAAGCGGCACGGATTCCAATGGGCGCGCGGTCGTTGTCCGGTTTATCGCGCCGGTCATCCTGCCCATGCTCTTCAACCAGCACGCCAAAACGATCCAGCAGCCAGCGCTCCAGTTGCAGGGCAGGCGAGGGCGTGCGGCGGCCCTTGGCCAGCAGGGTCTCCAGTGCGTCAAGGGTGGGCGGGGAGGAGGAGGAGGCTTGCGGTCCCCAGCCCTGGCCCGATGGCGTGTCCACGGGCAGCAGCAGATCGGGAATGAGCAGGTGCAGGTGCATAGGGGGCGCAGTGTAACAGTCATGCCTGTTCGAAAGGCCGGTCAGCGGTCACGGGACAAGGCCGTTCGATCGTCCCGGAACAAGGCGGTTCAGCCGTCACGTCGGTCGGGTGCTGTGGGAGAATGCTCCCGTGGCTCAATTACCCTTCGAATTCCAGATCGCCCTGCGCTACACGCGCGCGCGCAAGCGCAACAGCAAGCGCAATCGCTTCGTCTCCTTCATGTCGGTGGCGTCGATGGCCGGCATCGCGCTGGGCGTGGCGGCGCTGATCGTGGTGCTGTCGGTGATGAACGGCTTCCAGAAGGAAGTGCGCGACCGCATGCTGTCGGTGGTGTCGCACATCGAAGTCATCGAGCCGCCGGAATTGAACGCCCCCCTGCAGCCTGGAGGCGAAACCAAGCCGTTCGACTGGGATGCCGTGCTGCGCATTGCCAAGGAGGACAAGCGCGTGGTGGCCGGTGCGCCCTACGTGCTGTCGCAGGCCATGCTGACCTCCGGCGATTCGGTGCGCGGCGCCATCATCCGCGGCATCGTGCCTTCGGCCGAAGCCGGCGTCGCCGACATCGGCAGCAAGATGCGCGCCGGCAAGCTCGACTCGCTGCAGCCCGGCGAATTCAACGTGGCTCTGGGCATCGACCTGGCGCGCGCCATGCGCGTGCGACCCGGCGACAAGATCGTGCTCATCTCT
Organism: Betaproteobacteria bacterium; assembly: GCA_947467405.1. Lineage (GTDB taxonomy): Bacteria > Pseudomonadota > Gammaproteobacteria > Burkholderiales > SG8-39 > CAIYPG01. Next base: position 3,083 of record CANIIN010000303.1, read on the forward strand.
CCGCAGGGCAACATCACGCCGGCCGGCATGGTGCCGCGCCTGAAGCAGTTCACCGTCACCGGCATTTTCGAATCCGGGCATTTCGAATACGACTCGGCGCTGGCGCTGATCGCCATGAGCGATGCGACGCGCCTCTTTCGCGCTGGCGGCAGCCTGAACGGCCTGCGCCTGAAGACCGTTGATCCGCTCGACGCGCATCTGGTGGCGCACGACCTCATGACGCGACTGCCTGCCAACCTGGTCGCCCGCGACTGGGGCCAGATCAACCGCAACTGGTTCGCCGCGGTGCAGGTCGAGAAGCGCATGATGTTCATCATCCTCACGCTCATCATTGCGGTGGCGGCCTTCAACCTGGTGTCGTCGCTGGTGATGACTGTCACCGAAAAGCAATCTGACATCGCCATCCTGCGCACGTTGGGCGCCAGTCCGCGTTCCATCATGGGCATCTTCATGCTGCAGGGCGCGCTGGTGGGCGTCCTCGGCAGCGTGCTGGGCGTGGTGGGTGGGACCTTGCTCGCCATGAACGTCGACACGCTGTATCGCGTGGTCGGGCTGGAACTCATCCCCAAGGGCATCTACTTCATCGATTACCTGCCCACCGACACACGTCCGGCGGACGTGGCGTGGATCGGGCTGACGGCGCTGGTGCTGTCCATCCTTGCCACCATCTACCCGAGCTGGAGCGCGTCGCGCATCAATCCGGCCGAGGCGCTGCGCTATGAGTAGCCGCCATGAATGACCAAAGCGTCATTCTCGCCTGCCAGCACCTGAGCAAGAGTTACTGGCAGGGTCCGCTCGAAGTGCCGGTACTGCAGGGCGTGAACCTCGAAGTCATGCGCGGCGAGATCGTCGCCATCGTCGGGTCATCGGGGTCCGGCAAGAGCACGTTGCTGCACCTGTTGGGCGGGCTGGATGCGCCGACTGCCGGCACCGTGCAGGTCAACGGTCAGGCGCTCGAAACCATGAACGAGGCGGCGCGCGGCGAACTGCGCAACCGTTCGCTCGGCTTCGTGTACCAGTTTCACCACCTGCTGATGGAATTCACCGCACTCGAAAATGTGGCCATGCCGCTCTTGATCCGCCGCGGCGATCCGGCCGCGGCCATGGCGGCGGCAAGGAAAGTGCTGGTCGAAGTGGGGCTTGAGCATCGCCTGGAACACACGCCCGGCGAACTCTCCGGTGGCGAACGCCAGCGTGCCGCGCTGGCGCGCGCACTGGTCACCGATCCGGCCTGCGTGCTGGCCGATGAGCCCACCGGCAACCTCGATCGCGCCACCGCCGCGCAGGTGTTCGAGATCATGCTCGAACTGCAGCAGCGCCGACAGACCAGCTTCATCATCGTCACCCACGA